>JANSXJ010000281.1 GCA_024743015.1 Hyphomonas sp.
CGCGACCTGCCGCTTAGTCTCGATATGATGAAAATCGGTGAACGTGCCGGAGAAGATGTCTGGCCGCTGCCTCTGCATCCGAGCCACTATCAGCAAATCGAGTCTCTGATTGCTGATATCAAGAACACGGGTGGTCAACCAGGTGCTTCGATCGGTGCAGCCGTGGTCGGGACCTTTGTCGCCGAGGACTTGCCTTGGGTGCACCTCGATATTGCCGGTGTTGATTGGCGCGACGAGCCGACACCGACGGCGCCGATTGGGCATGCCGGATGGGGTGTTCGGTTCATGGATGAACTGCTTCGCTCAGAAAGCGAGTAGGACGATAAAATGCCTCCCGCCAATATCTGACCGGTATTGGCGGGCCTAAACCGTCACGCCGCCTTTTTCAGCATCTGCGAGGAAAGCCGCGAGGCCCTTGTCCGTCAGTGGGTGATTTGCGAGGCCCTTCAGCACGTTTGGCGGCACGGTTGCGACGTCGGCGCCAGCAAGCGCAGATTGTTTGACATGGTTGGCGCTGCGAATTGAGGCGGCCAGGATCTCAGTCTCGAACATGTAATTGTCGTAGATCATTCGGATCTCTTCGATCAGCTCCATGCCATCAATATTGATATCGTCGAGCCGCCCGATGAAAGGCGAAATATATGCCGCGCCAGCCTTGGCTGCGAGCAGGGCCTGATTGGCTGAAAAGCACAGGGTCACGTTCACGGCAGTGCCCATATTGGAAAGCTCACGGCAAGCGCGCAGCCCGTCCATGGTCAGGGGTAGCTTCACGGCAACGTTGGAGGCGATGGCCTGCAGCTTCTTGCCTTCCGCCACCATGGTTTCCCAATCGGTGGCAACCACTTCGGCGCTGACATGTCCCTCTGTCAGGTCGCAAATCTCAGCGATGACTTCCTTGAAGTCCCGCCCGGATTTGGTGATCAGCGAGGGGTTTGTCGTGACGCCATCTATCAATCCGGTTGCCGCAAGCTCCTTGATCTCTGATGTGTCGGCGGTGTCGACAAAGAATTTCATGGCTGGGGCTCCGGTGATTGATTTGGTTTAGGTTGGCCGTCCGATCGAAGTGTATTCGAATCCACGTTTGGCCATGTCTTCAGGGCTGTAGATATTGCGCAAATCGACAACGATGTCACTCTTCAGGGATTCCTTGATCCGGTCGAGATCCAGAGCCCGGAATTGATCCCATTCCGTGAGAATGACCATGGCATCGGCCCCGTCGACCGCTTCATAGGCGTTCTCGGCATAGTTCAGGCCATCCATGAGTTTGGCGGCCTCTTCCATGGCTTCAGGATCGAACGCTTTGATGATAGCGCCCGCTTCAATCAGCGCCGGAACAATGTCGAGGCTGGGGGCGTCGCGCATGTCATCAGTGTTTTGCTTGAAGGCCAGACCGAGGATGCCGATGGTCTTGCCAGAGACGTCGCCGCCCATAGCCTTGATGACCTTTCCGGCCATGGCTTTCTTGCGGGCGGCATTGACCTCGACGACTGTGTCGACAATGCGGACCGGTGTATTGTGATCATTAGCGGTCTTGGTTAGCGCCAAGGTATCTTTTGGGAAGCATGAGCCCCCGTAACCCGGGCCAGCATTCAGGAACTTGTTGCCAATCCGGCCATCGAGGCCGATGCCGCGAGACACCTCCTGGACATTCGCGCCAACCGCCTCACAAAGTTCGGCCATCTCGTTGATGAAGGTAATTTTGACGGCCAGGAAAGCGTTCGCCGCATACTTGATCAGCTCTGATGTGCGCCGGGCGGTGAACAGGATCGGCGTTTCGTTCAGGAAAAGCGGGCGATAAAGCTCGCGCATCAATTCGCGCGCGCGTTCGCTATCAGTGCCAACAACCACGCGATCCGGGATTTTGAAATCCTTGATGGCCGCACCTTCGCGCAGGAATTCCGGATTTGAGACGACCGCGAAATCAGCGTCCGGGCGCTTCTTGCGAATGATCTCTTCAACTTCATCGCCGGTGCCTACAGGAACCGTAGACTTGGTCACAATCATTGTGAAACCGTCAATCAGGTCGGCAATTTCTTCCGCCGCTGCATATACATAAGACAGGTCTGCGTGACCATCGCCGCGTCGCGATGGCGTGCCAACCGCAATGAAGACAGCGTCTGCGTCTGCAATGGCTTCCTTGGCATCAGTGGTAAAGAACAGGCGTTCTTCGCGTACGTTCTGCTCAACCAGAGCGTCGAGGCCTGGTTCATAGATCGGCATGATATTCTTGTGCAGGCGGTCGATCTTGGTGGCATCCTTGTCGACGCAAGTTACGACGTGCCCAAAATCTGCAAAACAAGCCCCGCTGACCAGACCAACATAGCCTGTACCAATCATTGCAACACGCATGAAACTACCTCTTGATTACTCGCGTCCCTGAGATCTGCGGGACAGGTGCAAGTTTTGTTCCGCCGGGTCAAGACTGAGCGGGCAGAATGGATTAAAGTTGAAAAACCTTTTTCGGTTGAAACCGTCCAGCCCGAATTTCGCCGAGCGCAACGGCATTGTTTTCGGCTTTTGCAAGCGCCAGGCGATCAGACCCGAAGTCTTCGGCATCGCTGCGCCACTGCTCTACAATATGCGGCAACAGCAAGATGTCCTGGCCCTGCTTGAGCGCTGCAGCATCGCCCGCATCGATCTCGATCTGCGGCACATCATCGAGAACGGTTTCCAGCGGCAGGATGTGCGCGAACAAGGCGTCGCGATCTTCCGCCATCGCCTCCAGCGCGGCGAGTGAAACCGAGTTGCTCGCATCCAGAGCGCCGACCCGGGTCCGGCGGAGCTGGCTGACATGACCTTCCGCTCCCAATGTCGATGCAAGATCGCGGGCGAGCGCGCGGATGTAAAACCCTTTGCCGGACACCACTCGAAACGTGGCGTGATCTTCGTCCGCAATATTCACGAGTTCCGCCTCATAGACGGTGACTTCGCGCGATGGAATCTCGAATGTCTCACCTTCTCGTGCGAGATCGTACGCTCGCTCGCCGGCAATCTTGATGGCTGAAAACTTGGGAGGGACTTGCTGAATATCACCAATAAAGTCTGGGAGGACAGCTTCGATCTGTTCTCGCGTCGGGCGAATTTCGGATGTGGCGATTATCTCGCCTTCTTTGTCCTGACTGGCGGTTGAGCTTCCCCACTCGATGGTGAAGACGTATTCCTTATCGCAATCCATCGCCCATTGAGCGGTTTTGGTGGCCTCACCGAATGCGATGGGGAGAATTCCGTCTGCGAGCGGGTCAAGCGTGCCACCATGACCGGCCTTTTGCGCGTTGAACAGGCGCTTGAGAATACCAACAACGCGAGTCGAGGATATATCGACGGGCTTGTCGACGGCGAGCCAGCCATGAACGGGATCGCCTTTGCGTTTTCTTTGTCTGCCCATAAGGCTTCCTCATGCGTGACCGCTGCGGATCGGACGCAGGCGGAACGAAAGTTGAGATCAGACGCGCACCGGGCGCGTTGGTTAGTTCTTGAACGCGCTGAACACGTCGTCGGCGGAAGGCTCGGGAGCGTCCGGGGCAGGGGCTTCAAACGGATCGGCCGCGGTGTCCGATTGCTCAACAGCCTCGGCGGGTGCGAGTCCTGGTCCTTCTTCCTGCGCAGCTCTCTCGGCTTCCATCTTGCGACGGCGGCTCGAAGATTTGGCAATCACCTCGTCCAGTTCGATCTGCGAACACAGCCCGAGCGTTACTGGATCAACTGGCTTAATATTCGCGCTGTTCCAATGCGTCTTGTCGCGAACATTTGTGATGGTCGCCTTGGTTGTGCCAATCAGCTTTGAAATTTGCGGATCCGTGACTTCCGGGTGGTTGCGAATGAACCAGGCGATTGCATCAGGCTTGTCACCGCGGCGCGCCACCGGTGTGTACCGGGCACCTTTGCGTTTTGGCTGCGGGATGTGTGCGATTTTGGAGGGTGCCGTTTTCAGGCGATATTCCGGATCTTCCTCGCCCTTCAAAATTTCCTCGCGGGTCAGTTCGCCGCCAGAGATGGGGTCCACGCCGCGCATATTTTCAGCGACATCGCCGTCGGCAATGCCTTTGACTTCCAGATGATGCAGGCCACACAGGTCAGCAATCTGATCGAAGGTCAGTGTTGTGTTGTCGATCAACCAGACCGCGGTTGCCTTTGGCATCAAGATATCGGCCATGGGGTGCTCCTTTAGACCAAAAGCCAGAAATGAAGCCGCCCGAGACGTCGGTCTCGGGCGGTCAGGTTTCTGGCAGGAAATTACCTAACCCCATCCTTATAGCTGTAGCCGGATTATATTGAAACCCTAACTCTGCTGTCTCGAGAGCAGGATTTTGCCAATATGGCCACCTTTCGCCATATGCGCCTGCGCCTCTTCGGCCTGTTCAAACGGATAGACGGTGTCGATCACCGGTTTGATTTCGCCTGACAGGATGGCGGGCCAGAAGTCAGCGAGGATGGCATCGCGGATCCGCTGCTTGTCGGCATTGGGCCGGGCCCGCAAAGTCGTACCAGTCAAAATCAGGCGCTTCAGCATCAATGGCATCAGGTTCAGCTGGACCTGCGGCCCTTGCATATAGGCGATGTTGACAATCCGCCCGCCAATCTTCGCGGCGGAGATATTCTTCTGCACATAGTCGCCACCAACCATGTCTAGGATGACGTCTGCGCCGCCCGCCTCGCGAACCACGTCTTCAAAGTCCTGCTCGCGATAATTGATCGCGATATCGGCGCCGAGCCTCTCGGCGTAAGCGCACTTCTCGTCGGTGCCAGCGGTGATCATGATCTTTGCTGCTCCGGCATGGCGCGCCATCTGTATCGCCATAGTGCCTATGCCGCTGGTGCCGCCGTGGATGAGCAGGCTTTCACCGCTTTTGAACTGGCAACGGCCAAAGATATTGGCCCAGACGGTCATCATCACTTCTGGCAACGCTCCGGCTTCGTTGAAGCTCATTCC
The DNA here is from genome assembly GCA_024743015.1 of Hyphomonas sp. Lineage (GTDB taxonomy): Bacteria > Pseudomonadota > Alphaproteobacteria > Caulobacterales > Hyphomonadaceae > Henriciella. The sequence continues at coordinate 4,931 of JANSXJ010000281.1, forward strand.
GTCCGGAATCTTGAACAGCGCGCCCTGGTCAACCAGAGCAAACTCCGCATAGCCGCCGCCCGCCATCAGGCCGCAGACGCGGTCACCCACGGACCAGCCTGAAACGTCGCTCCCGAG
>JANSXJ010000343.1 GCA_024743015.1 Hyphomonas sp.
ATGGTCGAATTGATGTCCGACGAGTTTTCACGTTTCAATGTTTTGCAGATCAGTGAAGATCGTTGCGTTGAGCCAGATTGGTTCTCTAGTCATTATGTTTCAGTCTATGGAACAAGTACGTCCCTCGACCTGCAAGATATACATCGACCGAGCGGCACTTTTGACTTGGTGATTTGCAACCATGTTCTTGAGCACGTTGCGGATGACCGAGCGGCTTTGAGAGAGCTGACTCGAGTGATTAAGGACGATGGGTTCGTATTTCTAACTTTCCCGGATCCGGCCAACCGGCCCGTTACCAGCGATTGGGGGTTTCCACGCGAAGATCAACACGGTCACTATCGCATGTATGGGCGCGATGTAGAGAACCTCTTTCGGGAAACTTTATCTCATAGGTGGGTGGTGTGCCAAGAGGTGGCAGACCCTGCGACGGGCGTTAACGATCTGATTTATTTCTTGGCAAAGACCGATGCGGGAGCTAAGCGCGTGCTTAACCGTTATACTGAAGCACAAATCATTTGTAGGCCAACAAATTAGCCCGAGAGCCCGCAGGTTCGACGAGAAAGTACCGGCAGCAGGAACTGTTAGGTGTGAATTATGACATCCAATCGAAACAGTGTTGATGAATTAGCCAGACTACTCTCGGAATACAACGCTGAACTCAAGCGTCTCAGAGATGATCATTGCAAAGAAATCGCTGATTTAAAGGCGATGATGGAAGCGCGGTTATGTGATATTTCAGACCAGCAGAAAACTCCGCCAGCGATCCAGAAAACGGTTCAAAATCAGCATAATCCCAAGGATCAACGAAATAGAGCAGCCAATTGGGTCGCGGTTAACAAGTCAGAATTTGGCAAGCAAGATAAGACGCTGCCAACGGCCCCCCACTCAGAATCTCCAGCGCGTAGGTCCGGCCACTTCTTCGGCGCCGCCAGCTTGCGACTTCGAAAGCACGTGGCCGTGCTTAAGAATTCAGAACTGTTTGATGCGAAATATTATCTGGATCAGAATGAAGATTTACGCCAGGCAAGGGTTAATCCCTATTTGCATTATTGCCGATCGGGCTGGAAAGAGTCACGCGACCCGGGACCGAATTTTAGCACCCGCCTGTATCTAGACGCTAACGAAGACGTAGCCGGACTCGATGTCAATCCGCTGGTCCATTATGAACTTCATGGTCGTGCTGAAGGTCGGCCTTTACGTCGAGAACCAAATTCTCCAGTCCCTGACAGTTTCCAGGTCAAACCGGTTATCACCGCTAATACAAATCATCGTGCGCTCAAACCCGAGCCAAAGCCAAATGGGTCGGCAAATTCGCCATCGTCAAAGGTCGCATCCACAAGCCTAAACTCGCCTGGTCCGCGATGGAACGATGAGAATCTGTCTTTCGGTCCAATCGTGAATCCGAATTGGCGAAGCCGGATCGCTCTGCTCGGAATTATCGATGATGGCGGCACAACGCTTCACCAAGAATTGCCGGACGCGGCGCGGAGTCTTGCATTCAAGATCATTAAGAACAATTCGCTGAACGTGTCCGTTATCATGCCGACTTGGAACCGGGTCGACGTCATCGACAAAGCCATCGAAAGTGTGCTCGCACAAGTGTTCCGCCCTCACGAACTCGTCATTGTCGACGATGGCAGCACCGATGGAACCTTGGAATACTTGCACGAAAGCTATCCTGACCTCATAAAAAACGGTTTCATGAAGCTGGTCGAGGGACCGCGGGCAGGCGTAAGTCACGCTCGAAATCTCGGAATGGAAGCGTCATCGGGCGACTTGATCGCATATCTTGATAGCGACAATTCATGGCGTCCCGATTTTCTGTTCGTTATGGTCGCCTTGTTCGAGAGCTGTGATGAGCTTCATACCGCGTATGCGGGTCTGGCAGGGATTGACGCTATCGAAGATCGATCATTCGTGCGTGCATCACGCTATGATCGCCGAAGGTTACTCGACGGCAATTTCATTGACCTCAACGTATTTGTCCATCGCCGACAATTGTTCCGTCAGTTTGGCGGCTTTGACACCGATCTCAAACGGTTGGTCGATTGGGATCTGATTATCCGATACACACGTCTGTACGAGCCAGCTTATGTACCGCTGGTCGGGGTCGACTACTTTATCGGAGATGGCTTGGACAACATAACCAAAACCGTACCTCTAGAAGAGAATCGCAATCGCGTCCTGCGAAAACACTCTGGCGAGCGCTTGCGCATGGGCTTGGAGACTCTTCGACTCGCCTACATCGTCTATGATTTTCCGGCGCTGTCCCAAACCTTCGTCACCAATGAAGTGCGTTGGTTGGTAGAAAACGGTGTCGATGTCGTCGCTTACCATATGATCGATCCCGACAAGTCTGCGGACCTAGATTTCCCCATTCGCAAGGTGCGGGTTTCGTCAGCCGAAGAGCTCACGGAGTGTCTCATTCGAGACGATCGGAACTTGTGCCATTCGCATTTCGTGTACCCAACGATTACGAATTTCGTTTGGCCCGCCTGCGAAGAAATCGGGATCCCGTTTACGGTATTTCCGCACGCGGTCGACCTATTCCACGAATCCAATGTGAAGCGCAATCGCATTGATGAATTGGCAAAGTCCGAGCAATGCCTCAAAATATTTGTGTATGGCGATCACCACAGAAACTTTCTGATTGAGCGAGGGGTCCCCCAACATAAGATCGCATATAATTTCCAAGTACCGGGCCTGCGTGAACAAGGCAAAGAACGTGCACGCCACCTGCCACGCGCCGCGGGTGCGAAGAAGCGCGGACTCGTGATCGCTCGCTTTATTGAGAAAAAGGGAATTTCATTCCTCATCGATGCGATTGCACAATTGGACCCCGAATACCGCGAAAAGCTTCTCTTCGACATTTATGGATATGGCCCTGAAGAAGCGCAATATGTGCAATCGATCGAAGCTTTCGGGCTCCAAGGCATCGTAAAGCTACGCGGGCCGATTGAGTCTGCTGAGGCTCTACACAAAGCGTACGAAACAGCGGACTTTCTCTGCGCCCCATGTGTGGTTGCCAAGAATGGCGACCGAGACGGCTTCCCAACCGTAATCCTTGACGCCATCAATGAAGGAATTCCGGTCGTGACGACTGCTGTGTCGGGGATTCCTGACTATCTATCAGATGGAATTCAAGCGATTGTGGTTGAGTCTAAGAATGCGGCCGCTTGCGCCGAGGGCTTGAAACGATTAATCGATATGTCGCCTCAACAAACCTCGGCCATGATCCACCGCGCCCACCAGTTTGCGAGCTCGAAAGTCAATCTTGAAAACACCGTGAAGGTCTATTTGGACCATTGGCTTAACCGGCCAGTCGATTTGTTTATGGTCACCTATAATACCGAGAAATATGAGGATAGTCTTTCGACCCTAGAAATTATTCGGCGGGTCGGAGAACATACAACCACTCCATACACGCTGACCATTGTCGATAATGACTCTGACGCTGAGTTTAAGCAACAACTCCTCGAATCCGTGACCGATGATCCAAATATTAGATTGATCCTCAAGGACGATAACCTTCTTTGTGGGCCAGCCTCGAACATCGCGGTCAACTTCGGTGACGCCAAGTACGCCATCTACATTTGCAGCAAAGAAGGCTTTATTCTGCGGCACGGTTGGGAACGACCGCTGATGCAATTCATGGAGCAGAACGGAAATGTCGCGCAAGCTGGTCACCTTTGCCATTTACCGCGCGCAACTTACGGGTACGAATTGGAGAATATTGAAGAGTTTCCAAAATTTCGGAACACCGATTTTGCACGCAGAAACCGCCATCGACCGTTCAAGCATGTTCAAGGTGGCTGCTATATCGTCCGGCGCGACGTTTTCCTAAGTGTCGGCGGCTTCAACAATGATATTCCGCAGAATAATATGGATGTCGAATTCTCATACATGCTTGAAAGCGAGGGTTGGGAAATCGCCAAAATCCCTGACATGATTTCTCTGAGCATAAAAACGCTGCCAAATCTTGGGGCGCACATTAATGAGCGCACGCCAATCGTCCATCCGTCAAATTTCCATGAATGCACTAGTGAATTAGACGTGTGGCAGTCCTCCATCACACTGCGCAGATGCAATATTTGCGGTTGGACAGGTGAA
>JANSXJ010000192.1 GCA_024743015.1 Hyphomonas sp.
AGGACGGTTTAGGCCATGCTTGCGATCATTCTCGCTGCAGATGCTGCATCAGGTGCTGAAAAGGCGGCGTTCCCGCCGTTTGAGACCTGGCACTTCCCATCCCAGATTTTCTGGCTGGCGGTGTTGTTCGGCTCGCTGTATTTCGTGCTCTCTCGCTTCATTCTACCAAGTATTGGTAACACATTGGAGCGTCGCGAGAGCTCGATTGCGAGCGATCTGGACGAAGCAGCACGCTTGAACGACGAAGCTCAAGAGGCGCAGAAATCCGTTGAAGTTTCCATCGCCAAGGCACACGCCAAAGCTCGCGAAACTGCGGAAAAAGCGCGCGCCAAGATCGATGCGCAAATTGCTGCGGAAACTGCCAAAGTGGATGCCGAAGTCGACAAGAAACTGGTCGAAGCCGAAACGCGCATTTCAGCGCTTCGCGCCGACGCCATGAAGAATGTCGAATCGATTGCCGCAGATGCGGCTCAAAGCGTCCTCAATAAGTTTGGCTCCAAGGCCGCCAAGGCGGATGTTTCGTCCGCCGTCAAATCTGTCCTGGCGAAAGGGTAAGCTGATGCGGATCGCATTTCTGACATCCATGCTCCTCTTGGCGCCGGTCGCTCACGCCGCCGATGCCAAAGTGGCCTGGTATGCTGACCCAACCACCGCGACGGCGTTTGCCGCTCTGGTGATCTTTCTGATCATCGTTAGCCTGGTTGGCGGCTTCAAGCTGATCTTCTCCAAGCTCGATGAGCGCGCCGAAGGCATTCAGAGCCAAATCGATGAAGCCCGCGCGCTTCGCGAAGAGGCTGCTAAACTCATGGCTGACGCGAAGAAGAAGGCCAAAGAAGCCGATGCAGCGGCTGAAGACATTATCAAACGCGCCAAAGCGGATGCGGATACGATGATGAAGCAGGCCAAAGCAGATCTGAAAGCCAAGGTCGCTCGCCGTGAAACTCAGGCTGAGGCCCGCATTGCTCGCGCCGAAGCGGATGCCGCAGCAGATGTTCGCCGCGTAGCCGCGGATGCCGCGACAGAGGCCGCCCGGTCCATTTTGGCGGGGTCCGGCGAAGCGAATGATCTTTTCGACAACGCCCTGGGTGAAATCGATAAGCGCCTCAACTAAGAGCAGCGCAAGTTTTCATTTTTCCGAAATTCAAGAGCCCGCTCATGTAGCGGGCTTTTTATTTGTTCGACGATCTCTTCTCACGACCGAAGACGGCTTTCATCAACCAATTTGGGGCAAACCGCTCTACGCGTGGATGACGGTCCAGAACGCCTTCCATCCAGCGCCGCCCCCAAAGAGAGTTTCGTCCAAGCAGTACCACACCCAGGATCGCAATCGGCAGACCGATCGGCAGCAACGGGGTGACAAATGCAATTGGAACCGCCACGGCGATCAGCGCCAATCCGAGGAGCGCAAATGCTTGTCGAATGAGCGTCCGCACGCTGGAACCAACAACGCCGAGAGGCGCTGCCGCGGCGCCTTGTTTCAGGCGCTCCTTTCCAAATGGGGATGATCCGTCTGGCATTAGCTCTAATATGGTCCTCTGCGGCATACTTCCAATAGGCCTTTTCTGAATTATGACTCTGGCAACACTTAGGCGTTTTGCCTACACACATTCCGTTGAAATGACGTGAATTTCAGCGATTAGTTTCGCCAAAGGCACACAAAACCGAAAATGACCCAGTTAAAAAGCGTTCAAGCCCTGCGTGCCATAGCGGCCCTCGCTGTCATGCTGGCCCACCTGCAGGGACTGGAAAAGCAGATGACGGGCGGCGGGCAGCTTCTGGCACCGATCTGGATCGCCGGGGTTAGCGGAGTCGATCTTTTCTTTGTCATCTCAGGCTTCATCATGGTCTGGGTCGCCGGAGATTGGGCACCGGGAGCTAAGAACAGCCTCAAGTTCATGTTCTCACGCGTCTTGCGTATCTACCCGCTCTGGTGGTTGTTTGCAGGCGTGACGGCAGCATATTTCCTGGTATCGTCAGGTCTGCCTTGGGACAAGGATTTCGTTCGCGAAGCGAACGGGCCAATGCATTTGATAAAGTCCTTTCTGCTACTACCGCAGCAATCTCCCCCGGTTTTGACGCTTGGGTGGACGTTGATCCATGAGATGTATTTCTACGTTGTGTTCGCGTTGGTTTTGTTGCTGCCCGTCAAGATCCGCAAACCTGCCTTTGTGCTCTGGGCCCTGCTCATTGCAGCTTCAACTGCATTTCAGCTGACAGGGTTTAGCCCGAACAGCCTGCTCAGCCTCGCACTGTTCCCGTTGACGCTGGAATTCCTGATGGGAAGCGCCGTCGCCTGGTTGGTCCTGTCCGGCTTTTCTCGTTTCGCGTGGTCGGCGCTCGCGCTTGGGGTTTGCGCGCTGGTGTACGCAATCGTCACGGTCGATTTCACCGTTGCTTCGACAATGCAGCCGACGCATCGCATGCTGGCCTACGGGCCGGCCTATGCACTGATGGTATATGGACTGGTGGTCTTGGAGCGTCGCGGGGCGCTGAACAAGGTGATGCCGGCCCAGCTGGTGACTATCGGAGACTGGAGCTATTCGCTGTATCTCAGCCATATATTGGTGATAACCGCGATCGCGCGGGTCTTCTTCCCTATTTTCGATACCGCCGGTCCAATTGACAATCTGACCTTTCTGATCCTCGCAAGCGCCGCGGCGATTGCGGTGTCCGGCCTGACCTACAATTTCTTTGAAAAACCCATCGTCACTCGCGCTCGAAAGGCACGGCAAAGGCTTTTCAGCCCGGCGGCGGAAACCTCTGGTTGATTATGTGAATGTCCCTGCATAGACATAATCAGTACAGTAATTTCGTCAGCAGTCCTAAGGCTGACCGAGCATCACGAACTCAGCCATGACGAAACTAAATTCCATTCAGGCTTTACGGGGCATTGCCGCCTTCGCCGTATTCCTGTGTCACGTCATGGCCATCGAGGAAGCGCATTCAGAGCGCGGTGCAAAACTCACAGATCTCTGGATTAACGGCGCGCATGGCGTTGACCTTTTCTTTGTGATCTCCGGTTTCATCATGGTCTGGGTCGCGGGAGATTTGCGTCGGGGCGCTGCTGCAGCAGGTGATTTCCTGTTCTCTCGCGCCACGCGCATCTATCCGCTCTGGTGGTTGTTTGCAGCCGCCATGGTGGTGTTCTTTGCGATCATGAAAGGCACGCTGTGGGATGCGCCGAGGATTGAAGCAGCGGGCATGGATGGCATGCTGCACCTGTTTCACTCCTTCGTCCTGTGGCCGCAACCTGAGCACCCCGTGCTCGGCGTCGGCTGGACGCTTGTGCATGAGATGTATTTCTACATCGCATTTGCGGTTCTGATCCTGTTGCTTCCCGTGCGCTGGCGCTTGTTTGGCATACTTGCCTGGGCGGTGGTCGTGACGGTGGGAGCTCTCGCTGGTCTTTCGGCGAATTTCAGCAACAATGTGATTGAACTCATCTTCTATCCGATGACGCTGCAATTCATACTCGGGGCGCTGGTTGGTTATGCGATCAAGGCCGGATGGCGAAAGCACGCTATGATTGCCGCCTTAGTTGGAGGTGCCGCAACACTGATCCCCTTCCTGAATCTGGATCTCCACCCGACGCAGACATTGATGACTTCGCTCGGAAACGAGGGTTTCACTGGAATGAACCCGGTCTGGCGGCGAACCATTTTCTACGGGATCCCCGTCGCATTGCTGATCTATGGGCTGGTCGCCCTCGAATTAGAGCGCGGTCTTCGTACCCCGAAATTCATGGTCCATCTCGGCGACTGGAGCTACTCGCTCTATCTCTGTCATACGCTCACCATTAGTGCGATTGGGCGCGTGACCTATACGCTGTTTGAGCCAAGCGTGATCGTCACGACCGCCTACCTGATCCTGGTCGCGGTGGGAACGATCCTGGTCTCAGCGCTGACCTATTACTATTTCGAACGCCCGTCGATCCGGTTCTTTCGCCGGTGGCGCAGCAAACCTGCGGCGAGCGCAAGCGAACAAACGCCTGCGCCCGTCTAGGCTATTCTGCAGCGACCGCTTCAGGCGAAGGTGCCGTCCATTTCAGCACGGGTTTACGCGCCGCCTGCGTCTCATCCAGGCGCTTTTTCGGTGCGAGATAAGGGGCACCCTTGAGCGATTGATCACCCTGTGCTGCGCGTTCGGCAATCACCGTCATCGTATCGCAGAACCGGTCGAGCTCTTGCTTGCTTTCAGTTTCGGTTGGCTCAATCAGCATGGCACCATGCACCACCAGCGGGAAGTACATAGTCATGGGGTGATAGCCTTCATCGAGCATCGCCTTGGCAATGTCTATCGTCTCGATTCCGTCAGCAGTGAACGCATCCGAGAATAAGGCCTCGTGCATGCAATACCCTTCGAAAGCAGGTTTCATGACGCTTTTCAGGCGCGCCTGAATATAATTGGCATTCAGAACAGCGTCTTCGGCCACTTGTTTCAGACCGTCCGCGCCGTGGCTCAGCATGTAGGTGAGCGCTCGCACGAACATGCCCATCTGACCATGAAAGGCGACCATACGTCCGAACGCCTGGTCTGCAGCCCCGTCCGTTTCCTCAACCAGGCGGAATCCGTCATCATCCTTGACCACGAAGGGCACCGGTGCATAGGGCGCAAGCGCATCAGAAAGCACCGTCGGGCCGGAGCCCGGTCCACCGCCGCCATGTGGGGTGGAGAATGTCTTGTGCAGGTTGATATGCATGGCGTCTACGCCGAGATCGCCCGGTCGCACGCGTCCAACGATGGCGTTGAAGTTCGCCCCATCGCAATAAAAGTAACCGCCCGCATCGTGGATCAGGTCCGCGATGGTCTTGATATCGGTTTCAAACAGCCCGCAAGTGTTCGGGTTTGTCAGCATGATACCGGCGACATCCTCAGTCGTCTCCAGTTTGGATCTCAGATCGTTCATGTCGACGCGGCCGCGCGCATCCGCCTTGATCTCATCGACGACGAACCCACACTGGATCGCCGTCGCCGGGTTTGTCCCGTGTGCTGAGGCGGGCACCAGGACGCGTTTGCGGGTCTCGGCGTCTCCGCGGGCGACGAGCGCCTGACGAATGGCGAGCATCCCGCACAGTTCACCATGGGCGCCGGCTTTCGGGCTCATCGCGACGGCCGGCATGCCGGTCAGCGTTTTCAGCCAGGTCGCCAGCTCATCGATCAGTTCCAGCGCGCCTTGAACCGTTCGCTGCGGCTGCAGCGGGTGAATATCGGCAAAACCTGGCATGCGCGCCGCTTTTTCATTCAGACGCGGATTGTGCTTCATCGTGCAGGAGCCAAGCGGGAAAAGGCCAAGATCGATGGCGTAGTTGCGTTGACTGAGGCGCATATAGTGGCGCACAGCTTCTGGCTCGGACAAGCCAGGCAGCCCTGTTTGCTGCTGGCGTTCCACCCCGCCAAGACGGTTTTTGCCGCCCCTTGGCTTCGGCAGATCAACGCCGGTTTTGTCAGGCGAGCCAATCTCGAAGATCAGGTCTTCATGTTGCAGAAGGCCTTTGGATCCCGAAACGGTTTCTGCGCCTGAAACGCTCGACGGGAAAGGTGAGGTCGGTCGACCAATCGATTGCATACCCATCAGATCACCTCCTTCAGCGCGGCCACATAGGCAGCGATATCGTCCTGCGTCGTGCACTCGGTTGCTGCTGCGATGATGACGTCACCAAACCCCGGATCCGGTATGAGACGGCTGGCACGGACGCCGCCCAGTACGCCGCGCTCTTCGAGCATGGCGAGGACCGCTTCGGCGTCGACCGGGGTGCGGAACGCAAACTCATTGAAGAACCGCGGAGTGAGGATCTCGACGCCCGGGACGGCCTCAAGGGAATCGGCGAGATCGCACGCTGTCTCATGGTTCAACGCCGCAAGTTGTTCCAGCCCTTTCCCTCCAAGCAGCGTCATGTGAGCCGTGAACGCCAAGGCGCAAAGCCCTGAATTCGTGCAGATATTTGACGTCGCCTTGTCGCGACGGATGTGCTGCTCGCGGGTAGAGAGCGTCAATACGAAACCGCGATCGCCATCTGCGTCCACAGTCTCGCCGCAGAGGCGCCCTGGCATTTGCCGGACCAATTTCTGCGTGCAGGCGAACAGGCCGACATAGGGACCGCCAAAGGTGAGCGGATTGCCGATCGACTGGCCTTCGCCGACTGCAATATCAGCGCCCATTTCTCCGGGAGGTGTGACCAGGCCCAGCGAGACGGCTTCGGTGAACACGCTGACCAGCAGGGCTTTCTTCTCATGCGCCGCATCCGCAACCGGAGAGAGGTCAGTGACCGTTCCGAACACGTTCGGCGACTGCCCGATAACGCAGGCGGTCGCGTCGTCGACATGATTGGCGAGGTCCAGCTCACCATCGATTGCCGGTTCAAGTTCGATCACTTCGATGCCCTGTGCCTCGCAAAGCAGCCGCGTTGCCGCCGCATAGTGAGGGTGCAGGCCGCCGGACAGAACCACTTTCTTGCGACGGGTGACCCGGCACGCCATGACCGCTGCTTCGGCGCAGGCGGTCGAGCCATCATACATGCTGGCATTGGCCACATCCATTGCGGTCATCGCTGCCACCTGGGTCTGGAACTCGAACAGGGTTTGCAGCGTGCCCTGGGCGATTTCCGGCTGATAAGGTGTGTAGGTGGTGAGGAATTCGGAGCGTTGAATGATCATGTCTACGCTGGCCGGGACGTGGTGCTTATAGGCCCCTGCCCCGACAAAGAACGGCACTTCCCCTGCCGTCGTATTTTTGGCGGCGAGGCGCGACAGGTGGCGCTCAACGGCGAGCTCTCCCTGATGATCCGGTAAGCCTTCAATCGTACCCTTCAAGCGCGCGCTTTGCGGCACGTCCTCGTAAAAGTCATCAACGCTGGACGCGCCGATCGTGTTCAGCATCGCCGCGCGATCTTCCGGGGTGAGCGGGAGATATCTCATGGCCTAAGCCCCCTTCCCTAAAATGAAAAATAAAATCGCC
>JANSXJ010000103.1 GCA_024743015.1 Hyphomonas sp.
AAGCGGTGTCGCCGCGATCATGGGGCCAGATTTTTCCGGTGGGCTCCAGACCTTTTTGCCCATTTCGGTCATCACAACGGTTGGGCAGATCGCGTTCACCTGAATGTTGTGCGGCGCCAACTCAGTCATCAGCGATTTCGTCAGCGCGTTCAGCCCACCCTTGGACGAAGCGTAGGCTGCATGGTCGGCCAGCGCGATAACACCCGTCTGCGAGGAGATGTTGATGATCTTGCCGGCTCGTTGCGCGATCATGGCTGGCGCGAGCGACTGCGCGAGCAGGAATGGTGCCCGCAGATTGACGGCCATCGTGCGGTCCCAATCCTCGGCGGAGAACTCAAGCGCGGGGCCAACAAGGGCGACGCCGGCAGAGTTGACGAGGATATCGATGCACGGGTGGATCGCCAGCGCCTCACGCGCCAACAGTCGGCACCCTTCAACGCTTGCAAGGTCGGCGACGATGGTGCGGCAGCCCGTCCTGTCGGCAAGTGCGTCCAGGCGCTCTGCGGATTGGCCCGCTCCTATGACCTTCGCGCCCGCTTCGGTGAACACCGAGACAATCTCAGCACCGATGCCCGAGGACGCGCCGGTGACCAGTGCCGTCTTGCCGGAGATTGAAAAGCGATCCTTCCAGCTCACCGGTTCACTCCAGATTTGTGTGATTGGCGCGCATCGTGTCCGGCGGGATCCTTAGCTTGTCACGCAAATGCAGGATGAGCAGTTCGAAGAAAATGAACTGGGTCGCTTCGAACAGCGAACCCATGGGCAAGATGGATGTCGGTGCGCCCCGATCGTTGGCCATGGTCTGGGCTGGCAGATGAATGAGGTGATCAGCCGACTGCGGCGCTGCACCAGCTGGTTCCGCGGTCACGCACATGGTCGCCGCGCCGGCACTCTTTGCGGCCGATAGAAGCGCTGAAACCGTCGAAAAATCGCCAGGTCCAGCGCTGACGATCAGCAGATCGCCTGCGCCTATCGGCGGCGTTGTCATGTCGCCAACGACATGGGCATCGAGGCCGAGATGAAACAGCCGCATGGCTAGAGACTTCATCATCAGCCCCTCGCGTCCGACACCGTACAGAGCGATGCGCTTTGTCTGCTCGATGGGACCGGCCATGACGTGCAATTGGTCGGGGAGCGCCGCATCCAGCACGTCTCCCACTTCGAACAAGGCCTGTCTGGCGGTTTCCTGTCCGATCATTCCGCCGCCTGCTGGTTGCCATAAGTGAGCTTTGGCATGACTGCAGCGAGAGCCGCGTCGGTCAGACCGGTGTCCTCTAGAAAATCGAAGATCGTGTAGCGGCGCCGGATGAAGGCGGCCGCGCGCATCGTTCGCATCAGATGACCGGCATCGACGCCGATATGCGCCCCGTGTGTTGGAGCACCAGCTCGTTGCAGCATGGTGACCATTGTATCAGCGCGAAGCAGATGATCCCTCAGTCGCGTGCGCAGGGCTGGCCATGTTGCCATGATGTGAAGAAGACGTTCTCGTTGCTGCGGTTGGCCAATGTGTTTCGCGGCAACCTCCACCATCGCCTTGTTGGCGATGGAGGGATCGGCGATAGCCTGTCTTGCGGCCACGTGCTTTCCTGAAAGATTGGATGATGATGCAAGCACCGCGTCAACATCAAGGCCCGTCAGATCCTGATCGAGAAGCCAGTCGAACAGTGCAAGCACCGCAACGCAGCCTACCGAAACCGCTGCACCATGGCTGACTTTCCTGCCTTCATACGTGTGGCCTTCCATTTCCCACATGTGGGCAATCTGGTGGTCTGCACCTGACGCCGGTCGTGACGAGCCATGGAATTCCATCGCGAAGCCCACGGCGGTCAACCCGACAAAAAGACGGGCAACCGCATCGGGGTCGCTGGCCGCGATTCCCTGAGAGCCCGAAAGCCAGAAGCGCAAATGATCTTGAACGAGTGGCCAGGCCAGATCGTCAATCGGTTCAACGCCCAGTGCGTCGGCAAGCAGCCAATCGCCGCCTGCCGGCACCTTTCCAGCCAGGTCGCCATAGCCCCAACCGTTCATTTCTGCGGGCGCCGCCGCAATCACCTCCAGATCAGCCACCATTGCGATTGGTGCGCGTGTCGGGATGGTCATCTTGAAGCCGTCCCGCGCCAACGGCGCTCCCGCGCTGGTGTAGCCATCCATTGAAGCCGCTGTCGCCACGGTCACATAGGGGCGATCGGTTTCCTTCGCCGCCCACTTGACCAGATCATTGATGACGCCAGAACCAACGGAAACTGGAAACATGCTCGAATCAGAGGCGAGACGCGCCCTGAAAGGCTCCGCCTCCTCGACTGAAGCCACGGGGAGCGGGTCGCTCGGCAAAACCAGCGTCTCCACGTCAAAGCCACTGGATTGCAGTGACTCCACCACCGGGGCACCGGCAGCAGCGAAGCCGGCATCGTCCGCCATTACCAGCACGCGCGATGCGCCTCCGACCGTTGCCATTGCGCGCCTGACGACCTGGCCGGTCTCGGCAAGCGCACCGTGACCGATGATCACTTCATGCGTGACCTTCGATCTGGCCACTGCCGGGTCGATGAGTTCGGTGATCTGTGCGGACCAACTGGTCAAAGTTCACATGCCTTCGTCAGAGTGCTTGCCCATCGGCACCGAACCGATGAAGGCGCTCGGGTGGAAACGCGAGTCGTACTTGATCTCCCTGGTTCACCGTGTCTTCGCCATCGGTCTTGATGACGATTTGCTCGCCATCTTCGGAGCGAGCGTAAAGATAGCTCTCTCCGCCAAGCTGTTCCTTCACCGTCACCTGCACAGGCAGTCCTGTTTCGGCGATGCGCACATGCTCGGGCCGAATGCCGATCTTGGCTGCTCCCGCACCGCCGACGACCTCGCCGAGCTTGCTCTGCGCCGCCATGATGTTCATCGCGGGCGATCCGATAAAGCCGGCGACGAACTCGCTTGCGGGCTTGTTGTACAACTCCAGAGGCGCACCAACCTGCTCAACCTTACCGCCGTTGAGCACCACGATCTGGTCGGCCATTGTCATCGCTTCGACCTGATCGTGGGTGACGTAGATCATCGTTGCACCGAGTTCCGTGTGCAGCGACTCAAGCTCGATGCGCATCTGCACCCGCAGCTTCGCATCGAGGTTGGAAAGCGGTTCGTCGAAAAGAAAAACCTTGGGGTGTTTGACGATTGATCGCCCAATGGCAACGCGCTGGCGCTGGCCGCCAGACAGCTGTCCCGGCTTCCGATCAAGCAACTCGGACAGCTGGAGAATGCGCGCGGCGTCCTGAACTCTGCGCGCTCGCTCATCGGCTGGTATGCCGTTGACCTTCATGCCGAATTCAATGTTCGCCCGAACCGTCATATGGGGATAAAGCGCGTAGGACTGGAAGACCATGGAGAGGTCGCGGTCTGCCGGATTGAGGTCCGTTACGTCGCGTCCATCGATAGTGATCGTGCCGCGGTCCACACCCTCCAGCCCAGCGATGCAGCGCAGAAGCGTCGACTTTCCGCATCCCGAGGGGCCCACAAAAACAACAAAAGCGCCATCGGAAATGTCGAGCGAAACGCCCGACAATGCCTGCAGCGATCCATAGAACTTGTCGATCGTTTCAAGATGCACAGTCGCCACGAATTCCTGATCCCCCGCTTCACGGCCAGAGATGCCCCTCCAAACGCCCATACATTTTTATGTTGACAGATACAACTGTTTTTACATTTGTATAGACAGAGCGACAAAAATATCGCCTCAATGAGTCACCAAGGGAGGAGACAACCATGAAACTGAAGAGCCTTCTTGCGACCACCGCGCTGTGCGCTGGCATCGCATCACCCACTATCGCAGGCGCCTGGAGCCTGGAGGAGGCCGCCGCCCCCTATGCTGGAACGACCGTTGATGTCGTTTTCCTGCTGCGCCCGGGCTACGAGGCCATCGAAGCGATGTTGCCGGCCTTCGAGGAAGCCACCGGCATTGATGTGAATATCATCAAACATCCCTATGAGAACGCGCTCGGTGAGCAGGTGCGTGATTTTGTTGCCGGTGGTGATCTCGATATCGCCCTGATCGATCTCGTTTGGATCGGCAACTTCGTCGAAAATGAGTGGGTCGTCTCCGTCGATGAAATCATGGAGACCTATCCGGACATCATCGATCCGGAACTCAACATGGACGACTTCTTCCCGCTCGTGCTGAACGCGTTCGGCGGCTGGAACGACACCATCTATGGCCTGCCTTTCGACAATTACTCCGGCCTGATGTTCTATAATCGCTGCATGCTTGAAGAGGCTGGTTTCGATGGCCCTCCCGAGACCTGGCAGCAGCTGATGGATGAGTATGGCCCGGCTCTGACCACCGGTGATCAATACGCCTACGCGCTGCAGTCCAAGCGCAATGAGACCCAGTCCGCAGACAGCTTCGCCCGCATGCTGTGGCCTTTCGGCGGCTCGTTCCTTGACGCCGACTTCCGCTCGAACTTGCTGAGTGAAGAGAGCCAGGCCGGTCTTCAGTTCCGCCAGGAACTGATGCAGTACATGCCAGACGGCATCGTCGCCTTTGACCATGCAGAGACGGTGAACGCGTTCGCCCAAGGCGAGGTCGCCATGATCACCGAATGGTCGGCATTCTACTCGACAGTTGTCGACCCTGACACGTCGCGTGTTGCTGATTGCGTCGGAATCGCGCCGGAGCCGATGGGACCGGCGGGCCGTAAGCCAGCCCTTGGCGGCTTCTCGCTGGCCGTCGCCTCTCAGGCCGACGAAAACGAGAAAGCGGCAGCTTGGCTTTTCATCCAGTGGGCAACCTCCGCAGCGAATGCGGTCGAGTACCTTGAGCGTGGCGGTGTTCCTGCTCGCCAGTCGGCCTATGCTGATCCGGCGCTGGCCGAGACCTACACTTTCATCCCCGCGCTGGTGGAAAGCTGGCAGGATGGCGTGCCGGAGTTCCGCCCACGCTTCGCCGAATGGCCAGAAATCTCCGAAGTCGTTCAGGAGTGGGGTACCCGGATGATGCTTGGTGAGGTCTCCGTTGAGGAAGGCGCCGCCGAGATCGGCACCCGGATGGAAGACATCCTGGAATCGGCCGGCTACTACAGCGGCGACAAACCGCTCGCGCAGTAACCGATCTATCATCTGAGCTTGTCGGGGCGGCCTCGCGCCGCCCCGATTGTCGCATTCGCCTTTCTGAGGACCAACGCCTATGCGCGGCAAGGCTTCCCGCAAGACGATCTTTGGGTTTGTCGGCCCCGCGGTCATCGCGCTTGCCGTCATCGGCATTGCGCCGCTCCTCTACGCCGCCTGGACCTCCCTGCATTTCTTCAATCTGACGCGCCTTCGCCAGCTTCGATTTGTGGGCCTTGAAAACTACGGAACCGTACTGACCGATCCGGTGTTCTGGCAGGCCATGGGCCGCACGTTTTTCCTTCTGGTCACATCCCTGCCTCTACAGATCGCATTGGGTCTGGGCATTGCCCTTGTGCTTCATCAGCCGGGCCTTAGCCTCGTCAAGACGCTGTGCCGGTTGAGTCTCGTGCTCCCGATGGCCACGACCTATGCAGTTGTCGGCCTGCTTGGCCAAGTCATGTTCAACCAGCGCTTTGGCGTGGTGAATCAGCTGATGGGCGGCGCGGACATCAACTGGATCGGCGATCCGACCAATGCATTCATCATGATCGTCTTCTGGGACGTGTGGCAGTGGACGCCCTTCGTGGCACTGGTGCTGCTCGCCGGCCTCAGCATGGTGCCCGGAGAGATCGAGGAGGCGGCAAAGCTCGAAACCAAGAAGTGGTTCACCATTCTCCGTTACGTGCAACTCCCCTTCCTGATCCCGGGACTTGTGGCGGTACTCATTCTGCGTACCGCCGATACGCTGAAGCTGTTCGACATGGTTTTCACGCTCACCCGAGGCGGCCCGGGCGCATCGACCGAGTTCATTTCCCTGATGATCCAGCGTGTCGGCTTCCGCGCTTTTGATCAGGGCCTTGCATCGGCGCAGGCAATTATCCTTCTGATCATCACCATCATTCTGGCGCAGATCTACATCCGCGTCTTCTACAAGGAGGTCTGAGGTAATGAATTTGTCTCAGCGCTCCGCTTTCATTCAGCTGTTGCTGTTGTTCGCAATCATCCTCGTGTGCGTATTCCCCTTTTACTGGATGGTGACCACGTCGCTGAAAACGCAGGTTGTCGCGCTTGAAGCGCCACCTGTCTGGCTCTTCGAGCCGACGCTCGACAATTACCGCGAGGCGCTGTTCGAGGACGGCGTTTTGCAAACGCTGATCAACTCGTTGATCATCGCGATTTCAACCACCGCGCTGGCGTTGGTGCTCGGGATACCGGCTGCCTTCGCGCTGGCCCGGTTTGAGTTCCGCGGCAAAAAGGACCTCTGGTTTTGGTTCATTACAAACCGGATGATCTCGCCCATTGTACTGGCGCTTCCATTCTTTCTGATCGCCCGCAATCTCAACCTGCTCGATCAGCACATCACGCTTATCCTGATCTATCTGACGTTCAACCTGCCCATTGTCATTTGGATCGTCACCGATCAGTTTCGCGGAATACCCATTGAACTCGATGAAGCCGCCCGTATGGAAGGTGCGTCACAGTTCACAATCATGAGCAAAATCTGCCTGCCGCTCGCCATGCCCGGCGTGGCGGTCTCCGCAATCTTTTCGTTCATCTTCTCATGGAACGAGTTGATGTTTGGCCTGGTGCTGACGCGAACCGACGCCAAAACCGCGCCAGCGATGGCGGTGTCCTTCATGGAGGGCTACAACCTGCCTTATGGGAAGATCATGGCGACGTCGACCCTCATCGTGATCCCCGTCTTGATCTTTGCGCTCATTGCTTCCAAGCAGCTTGTCCGAGGCCTCACGATGGGCGCCGTGAAGTGAGGATCAAACGTGTCCCGGAAGCCGAAAACTGAAATTCTCGATGCCGAGGAACAGTTGCTTGTCCGCCTTGCCTACGCCTGCGAAGTGCAGGGTCTGACACAGGGGCAGGCTGCCGAAACCTTCGGGATTACACGCCTTCGGGTCAACAAGGCCCTTGCGGAGGCGCGGGAACGTGGCCTGGTCCGGGTGTCGATCAACTCTCCGCTCGGCGCATGTGTCGAGCTGGAACACGAACTGTGCGATGCTTTCGATCTCGACAGCGCGACCGTTGCACCTGTCGCCGGCGAGAACTTCAATATTCATACCATTTTGGGTTCCGCGCTTGGGCAGTTTCTGACCCGGTTTCTGGCGCGCGAGGAGGTATGCCTGTTCGGTATGTCATGGGGTAACACCTTGAACATGGCCACCCGCTTCATTGAGCCTCTGGACCGCCCTGATCTGGAAATCACATCGGTGATGGGCGGCCTTGCCAAAGGCTCTGACGTCAACAGCTACGAAATCACCACGCGTCTCGCCGACCTGTGCAACGCGGCTCACAGCTACTTCACCGCGCCGGTCTACACTGCGAGCCTCGAAAGCCGGAACATTCTGCGGGCCCAGCAGGAGTTCCGCCGCTCAATCGAGAAAATCCGCGCGGCAGACGGTCTTGCTCTGGCCGCCGGCGACATGGCGAACTCCCTGCTACTCGCAGATGGTCTGCCTGATGATGTGACGATCGCCGAGCTGGTGGAAGCGGGGGCGGTGGGCGACATCATGGGCTATTTTCTCGACCAGTACGGCCAACCGATCGACCACGAGATCAATCAACGTATCCTCGGTCTCGACATTGAGGATCTTAATGACTTGCCCAACGTGATCGTCGCCGCCGGCGGGATCAACAAAGTTCCGATAATCCGCGCGATCTTGAAGCGTGGCTGCGTCAATCATCTTGTTATCGATGAACGCGCGGCGTTGTGCCTGCTGGAGCCTGTCCGGTGATTGTCGCCGGCATTGATCTGGGCACTTCCGGTATTAAGGTAGCCTTGGTTGATGAGGGCGGAACGTGCGTCGCAAGCGCGAGCCGTCCCTCTCCGGTGGACGCACCCCACCCGGGATGGAGCCAGCAGCACCCTGATCAATGGGTGCGGCTTACCTTTGAAATCCTTGATGAGCTGGCCACGGATCATGGGCCGTTGATGGCGCGTCTGCGAGCCATATCGCTGTCCGGTCACATGCTCGGTCAGGTGCTTCTCGATACAAGCGACAGCCCCACAACGCCTTGTATTCTCTGGAACGATCAACGGTCGACCGCTGAATGCGCTGAGCTGCTGGAGCGCGTACCCGATATAGGTTGGCGCACCAATGGTCAGCCCGATCCGGGGCTAACTGCGCCAAAGTTGCTGTGGCTGGCCAAACATGAACCTGACGCGTTGCGGACCGCAGACACGCTTATGCTGCCCAAGGACTATGTTCGCCTGCATTTGACAGGAGAGCGGGCAACGGAAGTCACTGATGCGTCTGGAACGATGCTACTCGACTGCGCATCGAGCAGTTGGGATGATCAGTTGCTGGCGGTTGTGGGCTGGGATCGCACACGACTGCCACCGCTTCTGAAATCCTGCGACTATGCAGGCCAGCTTCGCTCCGAGCTTTGTGCGCGTTGGGGGACACCGAACACCGTTATGTTCGCTGCGGGAAGCGGCGACAATTACGCTGGCGCTTTGGGCGTGGGGGCGGCAGTTCCCGGCCGTGCCGCCTTGAGCATAGGCACGTCGGGTGTCCTGAGCGCCGTCGATGGCAGTTTCCATCCGGCGCCGGACAAGGCGATCCTTACGACGCCCCATGCGGTGGATGGTACGTTCTTGTCCATGGGTGTGGTGATGGCGGCGACCCAGGCGCTGGACTGGCTGGCGCGGCTCACCGGTACGCCCGCTGGGGAGTTGGCGGGGCTGGCCGCACAGCTGACGCCGCATGAGATCGAGCGTTGCCCGGTATCCCGAGCATCGATCACCGGGGTCCGGACGCCGGACAACCGGCCAGACGCATCCGGATTCATCGGCGGGCTTAGAGGAGGGCACAGCAAAGCCGAACTCGCCTACAGCATCATGGAGGGCGTGGCGATGCAGTTTCTCGCCGCCTATCGCGCGCAACGCGCGTCGAAAGTCCCCATTGCATCAATCCAGGCAGTGGGCGGCGGAACGCGTTCCGTATTCTGGACCGGCCTCATAGCCACCTTGCTCGAAACAACCTTGGCGGTGCCTAGACAAGGCGAACTCGCCGCATGTTTGGGCGCAGCCCGCATGGCTGCAGCCGCACTGGACCCGACAAACGCCAAAAGCATCTTGGGCGCTGTGCCGGTCTCAACCAGGAAGATTGAGCCGAACCGGGTGCTGCACGAGGCGTTGCATGATCGCTTCGAGATGCATCTTAGGCTGCCGTTCGCGACATAGGGCGTGATGTTGGCAACCATCGACCCTGCTGACGCCCTTGGCTGAATTTGACGGCCGGAGCCGCTCTTTATTAGCCAAGCAGAACATTTGTGGGCTCCGGCGCGTCGATATCGCCAAGCTTCTGGGTTTCGGCTCTGAGTTGCGGCTGTACGGAGTTTGGCATGCGTGTTTCCTCTATGCTTGTGTCTTCGCAGACGTCGTTCCGCACACTCAGCAAGTCTTAGTCCCCCCCCCCCCCCGGCATTTTTCTTTTGTGGCAGAGCGGCTTGCATCCGCTTCGGGGGTGTCTAGAGCACGTCTGGTTCAGGTTGGTTCATATCCGGCGTTTTTGAAGCAGTCGGTGCATTCGTGCGGTGACGGGGTTGGGACCAACCGGCCAACATGACGCCATGTGTCTTCAACGGATCGTTTTTGTGCCGTGCGCATCCAGTGCTTGATCTTGGAGAAGCTCTGCTCGATCGGGTTGAGGTCCGTCGAATATGGCGGCAGGAAACACAGCCGCGCGTCAGCGGCGTTGATAGCCGCGCGGACGGCCTTTGATTGGTGACTGCCCAGATTGTCCATAACGACGATGTCACCTGCATGAAGGGTGGGCACCAGATGCTGTTCGACCCAGGCCCGGAAGCATTCGCCATTGATCGGGCCGTCAAACACGCAAGGCGCGTTCCGAAGTTTCCGCAACGCCGCACCAAGATGAACGCTTCGTTAGCTCTGATCGGTACCCGGCGACACGGCCCCCGAACGCCTTTTCCGGCGAACAGGATACCAAGCCGCCAATAGGCGAGCCGGCCACGCGCATCGGCCGATCCGCGCAACTTCCTGCACAGGACAGCGTCGTCACGATCCGGTTGGTGGCGCTGAAAGACAGACCGACAAAGGTTCGCCAATTGGCGCGCTCGGCTCTCCGCGAGGCCATGCCGTTCAATCGGGGCCCGAGCATCGCGCTTCTGTCGACGTTCGGTTGCTCACATTCGGACATGTCCAAGCCATTGGGGGCTCAGCAACCGTGAGATACGATCGCCGCCAGACGGTCTCACAAG
>JANSXJ010000092.1 GCA_024743015.1 Hyphomonas sp.
GGTGTAGCACTGGTAGAGCCGCCAGCCGTCCTTGTCCGCGCGTTCCTGGCAGATGCGGATTTGATCCTCAATCGAGGCATCACGTTGAAGATCGGAGGAATAACGGGCGTAGATGGCAACGGCGGTCATGAATCCGGCTCCTTGGGCGCAGCGGCAGCGCGTGCTGTCTCCATGTTCTTGCGATGTTCGTCATAATCGCGTTCCGCCGCCCAGCGCGCAAGATACTTTGCAACGGCAACCAGCGCCGGATCATGCCTGCCTGTCGCAGCAGGCTTCGCCTTGGGTGAGCGCGTCTTATGTGCTGTTTGCCTAACCATATGGGCATTCTGCCCATCACCGGCCCGGCGTTTTCCTCGGGCGTTCCTCGCTTGGCTCGGCCACCGCGCACCGGCAGCACGCTGCGCCAGGACTTGTCGGGACAAAAAAGTCCGAAAACGCGCTTTGGGCAAGGCTTTGAAGTAATTGCGGAATGTGCGCCGCAGCACAATAAGCTAACGTGTGCCTAATAATTTGTTAATACCTGAAGTTGTATTATGAAAATATAGTTAAATTCCTAAATTTTGCATGATTAAGTTGAGGATAGAATGAGTAAGAAGAAGAAAGATCACGCACTGCTTATCGAATACAAGGCGTTGGGGACAATTTGTATCGAAGAGCTTTGCCAGGCGATCCTGGAAGACCTTCACGCCTTGCGGGATAACCACAACGTTCGGTTCGTCACCGGCGTCCGTCTCAGGTTGCCGGTGACGAACGAATATGGCGATCCCCTGCGGGTGCGGCGCGACAGTGGCGGGTCGATGTTCCGGATCGACACGCACCATTACCGGCCGATGTGCCTGGACTACGACAGGTAGGTCGCCATGAGACAACCCCTTTACCTGAACCTGGAAGAGGCGCGCGCGGTGCTTGCGGAGATGGGCATCGAGCTCAGCGAGCGCCAGATAAAGCGCGCCGCCGAGATGGACCCGCATGGACGGCGCAAGCTGCCGTTTTTCATCGACCCGATCGACGGCAAGCTCAAGATCGAAAAGCAGGCGCTCATCGGGGCTTACCTTAAAAGGCAGGTGCAGGCCGCGAGAAATCTAAGGCCGAAATAAAGTAAAAAATACATTGAATACTGGAATCGCGATGTGATTAAATGACATATATATTCAAAATAATAACAATAATATTTAATAATGGCAGATATAAGAAAACGAGAAGGTAAAAAAGGAACAACCTATCAAGTTCGCTTCCCAAGCAAATCCACAAAATCTGGATACGCGTTCAGAACATTTGATACCTTAAAAGAAGCCCGTGATTTTGTTGAGAGCGGCCAGGCGCGCAAGGGCAGTGGTGCCCGCCACAGCGAAATCAGGACGGTCGAACAGGCCATCGAAAAGTGGCTTGATGTCTGTGAGAAGGAGGGACGGCGAGGACGTGATCCGGTGACGCCATTTACTCTAAAGACCTATAAGTACCGCGCCACGATCATGAAGGCCTATCCGTGGAGTAAGGAGTTGAATGAACTTGGTGCCCCAGATGTGGTGGAGTTTCGATCTTGGCTCATCAGGCATCATAGCCGTGATCTCGCGCGGAAAGTTTTATCATCACTCCATTCAATGATTCTGGAGATGGTCACCCGGGGAATTCTCGACCACGACATTGCGGTTGGCGTTTATATTGGGAAGAGTTCCCGCTACGAAGAGCCGGTCCAAATTCCATCCGAAAGGGATGTGCAGAGCTTGCTCGAAGCGGCAGATCGTCTGTCTAATTCCAAGAATGCGCAGATCAGTCGCAGTTGGGAGAGATATCGTCCCATGCTTTATCTCGCTATCGACTCCGGCATGCGCCCACAAGAGTATATTGTGGTGCCGGGTTTCAGTCTCAGAGATAACGGGATAATGGTGGACCGTGCTCTTGAGCGCGGCTCGAACAAAATATCCGTAACCAAAACACCTGCGGGGCGGCGGTTTATTGACCTCAGCCCAGAGACATACGACATGGTGGCGCACTACCGTGACAAGCATGCCATCGAAAATGCTGATGATCTGATCTTCCCCACTGCCACCGGGGGGTGCCAGAGCATCGACAACTGGCGCAAACGTGGTTTCGGTGCCGCGTGTCGGGAGGCCGGACTGATCGACGAAATCCAGAAAGACGGAGAAGCTGTCGAGCGGCCACGATACCGGCCATATGATCTACGTCACTTCTATGCGTCCATGCTTATTGAACGACGTGTGAGCTTGAAGCGCGTGCAGACGATTATGGGGCACCGCGACATTCAGACAACGCTTAACGTCTACGGCCATGTGATCGAACGTGTTGAGAGTGAAGCGGAGAAGCACACAGGGCTTGTGGCAAGCTTTTCCCAAAATCCATGTGGCAAATCTGTGGCGCAAGATCATCAATTAATTGATTTATAAGAGTTTTTGACGGTCTCCAAAACCGCAGGTCGCGGGTTCGAACCCTGCTGCCCCTGCCATTTAAATATCAATCACTTAGCTGAAGTATATGAAAAGAAATGGCTGGATTTGTCTGTTTTTGCCACAAAATTACGGTCTCTTGTGAGCCGCAGAAATCCGCCACTCTCTGAATCAGTCCGTTTGGCCTTGTGGCAAATTTGTGGCAAGTCTTGATGGGTTTCCGGCTTTGCCGGCAAGCTATTCGGTCGTTGCGTCCGATTCAGATTCGATAAGTGGGGGGCGCTCTTGCAAGCGCCACCGACGTATCGCGTTTTCAACGTAGGCCGCGTCGGCTGCTTCTTCGGCCCAGCAAGCTGCGAACGGTACATCGGCACTTTGTGGCCGGTTTTCCTCTGGCAGATCATTAAACCGGAGCCGTACCGGCACCACCGAGCCCTCTCCAACCACAAGTGCCTCCTGGGTCCGGAGCGTCGGAAGAACGTTCACCAGGCTCCGCACCGAATCCGGAAGCGCCCGCTGCACAAAATTCTGATCTTGCTCATTGCTCATGCGTAAGGCGATGAGCGTGTTGCATTGCGACAGGATTGATTCGGCAAGCTCCGAGGGGCGCTGCGATATCAACCCGAGGCCAACACCGTATTTTCGGCCTTCCTTGGCAATCCGGGATAATGCCTGCTTGGTCGGCTGAAACGATGCATCGTCTCGCCGGGGAGCATAGCGGTGCGCTTCCTCGCATACCAATACGACCGGAACCTGGACGGGGCGCGGACTCCATACCGCGAAATCAAAGATCATTCTGCACAGAACGGAAACCACGACATCCACAACATCCGATGGCACACCGGAAAGGTCGATGATTGACAGAGGTTTGTCCAACACCGGGATGCGGAGATATTGCGCGACAATATCTTTAAGGTTGTCAGTTACGTCATCATCAGGCCGGATGAGAAATGAAAAGCGGCTGTCCTGCTGGAGCGTGTCGATCTTGTTTTTGATCTTGAGATAAGAATCCTGCTTTGAAGCCTGAGTGGGCATGTTCGCATCAATGTGTTCGACCAGCTTGCCCAGCGTATAGGGAACGGGGGTGTCTACCGTTATCTTCTCACTGGCCACGCCCGGCAGTCCGAAGGCCCTGCGCGCAGAAAGCATCGCGTCTTTAAGGATATTGGTCTGACTTGTTGCAACATGCTCGGTCTTGCCGATGAACAGTTCGACGCTTTCCTCGAAATTCAGCAGCCAGTGCGGCAGATTGAGTGTTGTCGGATCGATGATTTCTGCGTCGCCCGGAAATGCACGGCGGTACTCGTTGTGCGGATCAAGCAGGATCACATGCGCCTTCGGCGCGACGTCAAGGATTGACCGCAACAGCACCGTCACCGAACACGACTTACCGGAACCGGTCGTGCCGAGCACGGCGAAATGCTTGCCCAGCAGGTCGTCCGTCATAAGGTAGACCGGCAAGGATGAGGCTTGCGAGAGGGTGCCGATATGGATGCTCGGCTTGTCCGGTCTGTGATAGATACGCGATAGCTCCTTGACGCTGGCCACAAAGATGCCCTGGCCAGGCAAGGGGTACGTGACAACGCCGCGCTGAAAATCGAACTCGCTCTCGCCAAGACCGGTTCGGAGCGCCTCCCCAAACAACTCGATCTCAAGCCACTTGGCATCAGACGCAGGTTCACGGGCAGGCGCCGTACCGCTGCCACCGTCAAGTAGAGTCTCTGTCATACGAAGTGCGGTCACCACGCCGAACACCAGCTTGTCGCCGGCCTCGATCTTTACGATTGAACCTACCTGCCCGACCGTATAGCGGCGGCTCTTATAGGTCCGGTAGAGGTCTTCCACCGTTCCCTCAAGCGCGCCAATAACTTTGGAACCGGAGACTTCGACCACGCGGCCGATTTTCAGGATCGACTCGTTCATGGCGCTTCTCCCGCAATAAAATCTACAAGCTTTTCGAATTTCCAAAGCTCGGCGTTGAGAACGGCCTGTGCCGCGTCTTCGTCAAGAGCGTGTCCAATAAACCGTCCGGTATCACCGCTACCGATAAAAGCGTTGAAGCGGGAGTCGCAACGATCGCTAAATGCGCGGAGACGCTCGTCTTGCTTGGTCCGGTCCGCCTCGGGTCCGATAAAGGAAATTACTGTGAGATTGCTGTTATTCGCGTTTACCGCATCACAGATCGCTTCGTTGATATGTTCGTCATTGAAACTGTAGCCGAGCACGATAAGGCAGTTATTGACGCCGGCAATGCGCAGCCGGTTGCGAAATCTGCCAATCAAGGTTTCGTATACGCCGTATTGCGTCTGAAGGTATTTTTGCTCTGAAGGGTAAACGACCACCGGTTCATCTGCCGCATCTTCATTGGCATTTCGGCCGCGCCGGACATGACCGCTGGCATCGCGGGTCCAATTGATCGATCCGTGAAGTTTGAAGATGCGGTACGAGATTTCCGCACTGCCTTCATCGAAGGTTTCTGCGTCAAACCACGCCCGGTTGGTGCCCCGAAACCCGTCTACGTAAGCGAACCGCAATTCATCCAAGCTCGCTTCTAAAAGCGTATCGTAATTCAGACTGAATATGTCGCGCGGTCCCCGGTTGCGCGGTCCGCGAAGCCGCTGCAAGAACCGGGCATGATGCGCGCTTGATTCCCAGTCATCGGCAACCTCGCTCACGATCTTTTTCTTTATCGCTGTCAACCAGCTATCAATCTCATCAATGGTTATGCTGTGGCCATCGCCGGTCGTAATGGTGCCAAGAATATCCCTATACCGAACGAGAAAATTGATGAGGTCTTCAATCGTCGCCGGCCGGTCGCCGCTCGGCTTGAGCCCTGTGAATTGCTGCAAGAGCTTCTCATCAACGCCATTCAGTACGTTTTCCGTGAGTTTGCCGATCAAAGGCTTTCCGGCGCACATGCTGCATCCAGCGCCAAGAAGGAAGCACGTATCACTTCCTGTCAGCCACTCTGTAATTTGTTCTCGTACATCACCTGCCATCGTTTTCCGTCCTTCGCAGCATAATCCTCTCGTGTCGCCTTAAGTCGGTATCGGCACGGACTGCACCGTCGCAGTGTCTTCCGGCGACAACCTGAAAACCTCATTCATCCGCTGGTCCATTTCAGCGCGCAAATCGTTCACTGCGCGCTCTTTTCGCGTTTTCTCATGCGGCGTCCGGGCGGCCGAGAACTCATCCATCGCCGAAATCAGGCGCGTTGCCAGTGCCTCGATGGCGGCCTGCTCTGGCTCATCGGGAACCGGGACAGGGAGGTTCTCGATAAACTGCTTGCCATGTGAGTAGTAGCCGCCGCGAAATGCGCTCGTGTTCGTGCGTACGAATGCTTCGCTCAAAGGATGGTTTAGAACAGCAAGCAGGTAGAGCGTTGAAACGTCCGCGCCGTCTTTCGCGCGCACCATGTAATAGGGGCCGTTACCGCCGCCGGTAAAAAGCGTGTTGGTTTCGTCATAGGCGTATCGCGGCTCCACCGAGAGTACCGGTAGAATGATCTTCGGGCTGTCAAATTTGGTCAGGCTTTGAGAGCGTCCGTACTGATACCACTGGCGTTCGGCCGCCGGGCCGCCAACGATATTGCGCGCTTCCAGTTCTTCCCGCCGGGCATTCAGATAAGCCCAGCATCCCGGATAGTTTGCTGCCATCACATCGGGCTGGATCAGCCGCGCGCGAAGCTTGCCGGCGCCATTGGCGATAAGCTCATACGGGAAAATCATCCAGGCATTCGCATCAGGCCGGCCGTAAGCGTAAACCGTTACGTCGTGCAGGCAGGGACGCAGAATCGCGCGTTCAAGCTGCCAGTCCCGGTCATTCCACCGTAACGTAATACTGTCCGCGTCTGTAGCGTCCGGCCGAACAATGTAAATCTTGTCGGCACTGGTCTGCACGCCCACTTCAATGTCGGCCACAGCCGAAAGCTTCGCAGGAAACTCCGCCCGGATGCGCGCAAACAATGTTCGCACCTCTTCATCGGCAAATTCCCACGGGTCCGCGTCAAGCTGGTTTGCCGGTATTGTGGTCACAAGGCCTTCCTGCCCATAGCGCCAGACTTCCAGAGGCCCGGCTTTTTCAACTCTCACCGTTTGGGAGCCTGCGCGGTTCAGAACCAGAATGCAGGTGTAATTGGACGTGCCCCGGCCAAAGACCTGTTTCACACCGAAATGCACGATCTCTTCGAGAAAGTTATCTTGAGCCAGCAGGCCGCGTAGCGCCCGCCCGGCGTGAATGGTCATGAATTTATGCGGTACGATGATCCCGATCCGTCCATCAGGTCGCACGAGAGACAAGGAGCGCTCGATGAACAGGGCATATTTATCAAAATTGTCCTGCCGGGCCGTGGTGAACGGCGATCCATCACGCTTGTAATAGGCAACTTCGTCCGGCGAGAACGCCACCATATTTTGAATGCGGATATAGGGCGGATTGCCGACGATCACACTGAATCCGCCACCGGCGATTTCCGCCGGAAACTCGTCATCCCAGGTGAAGGGGTTGATTTTTTCGCGCAGCTCAGCCGGCATCGCGCCGCACGCAGCTTGCCACTCTGCTGCACTCACCAGCGAGTTGCCGCAGCGGATAATATCGCCGAGCGGCGGTAACGCCGGCCGGTTTTGTACCGCGACGAATTCCTTGAGCGCCGCCTCGTTCTCGTCTTCGATCAGTTTTAGCAGCAGGCTGAATTGCGCAACCTCGACAGCGTTCGGATCGATATCGACACCGCGCAAATGGGCCAGCAGGATGCGGCGCTTTTCTTCGAAAGTCAGTCGCCACAGCCCGGCGCCGGCGTCATAAATCCGCCGCCCCGTATGTTCCGCGCGGTCGTGGTCGAGATACCAGCTCAAATAGTGGCTGAGCAGATATTCATATGCGGAAAGCAGGAAGATCCCGGACCCGCAGCACGTATCCGCAACAGTAAATCCGTCCAGCTCTGCCGGAGATTTTCCCGCAAGAGCCGGTCCGAGTGTCCGGTCTACAATAGCATCTGCAATGAAGCCCGGCGTCGGTACGACACCGCCGCTTTCCCGGACTTCAGGCTTGCTGATAATCTCGACAGCCCCGTCCCGGACGGTAATGACCTCGCCGAGAAATTGCTCGTAAATTTCCCCGAGCACTTCGGTCTCGACGACGGCAAAAGTGTAGGGGCTTTTCGGATAATACAGGTCGCTAATAATGCGCGCGAGCGTGGCATCGCTGATACGAACGCCGAGACGTTCATCATCCAGAAGCCGGAAGAGTCCGGAGTCGTAAAATTCATCGGCGCGCCGCAGGACCGCAAGTAGCGCGTCGAAAGTCGCTGCGCCATCAAGGTTCTTGAGCGTTTCATATTTTTCGATTTCGCGATCTTCGCAAATGCGCAAAAAAACGATCCGGGACAGAAAAAGCTGGACCGCATAGGTCAGCTCTTCGGCTGAGAGGCCCGGCGTGCCTGCATGAATGTCGATGGCGAGCCGTTCGCGCCAATCCCGCACCTGGGCGAGGAAGAAGTCATCGAATTGCTCGGCGCCGTGCCGCGTGGCGTCAATCGCAAAATGGCGGTCGAAGTCACCGGAATACACGGCTTCTCGCGAGAGCAGGGACCAAAGTTCATCGAACCGTCCGTCGAATTCCTCAAAGTCAATCAGAGCCAGCCGCGCGACATGCGCCTCCTCCGTTTCCGCCGGCACTGGCCGGCAATCATAGATCGCGAGCTGATGGAAATTTGTGACGACCGAAATCGGCAAGCTTGCTGAATATCCGTAGCGTCTTGTCTGGAATGCCGGATTGCGATCGCGATCAATTCGGACGCTCGGTTTCTTTGCCTCGACGAACAGCTTGCGCTGACGCGCCAGGCGCAGTTCGTAGTCTGGCCTTTTCGATAGTCGTTCATCTCCCACTTCGACGGTCGCCTCTTCGACGACCTCGCGGAACGCAAGCGGATGGCCCGCCGCATTGTGAACGTCCCAGCCGAGTGCTTCCAGAAACGGCGTAATGAATTCCGTTCGTGCTTGTGTTTCGTTGTAGGTGGGGCGCAGGTGATCGGCCTCATTGCGTTTAAAACGCTGCACCAGATCGGCTACGCGCGCACGCGCTGCTTCCTTGTCCCCTTCGCCGTTCATGAAGCGATTGACCGTTTGCCGCGCCGGCGGCGGGCAAGCCGGCGATCCCGCATCTTCTCCCAGACATTGCGCAACATCCGGCAATCGCTGCGCGACAGACCCATCGTGCCCATCAGCACAAGCCGATCGTTCTCGGCCAGAACCTCATCAAGACGGCCATCGCGGACAAGCCGGTCGCAATCCTTCAAAGGCAGGGCGGACCCCAGCTCGGCCGGCATCATGAGCCGCTCGGCTTCAGTTGGCTCAAGTTCCAGGACGCCGCCGCCGTAGCTGCGTCCCTCGATTTCGGCAGAGGCAGCAGTCAGATATGTATAGGTATTGGCGATCACGCGCTGCGGGTCAGTCTTGCAGCGCATCCGGTGAATGGTGTCCGTCGAAGTTGCTTCGGCTGTGTTCATCACCACGCGCGGAAAATCATAAATCTGGCGGAACATGAAAGCGTCAGGAACCCAGACAGAAGGCACCGCATACCAGGGTTCGCGGATCGAGCATTTGTAGCCTTTGTGAACGTCGTCGTCTTCTCCGAGGCGGATATAGCTTTCAAGCAGCTTGCCCGGTTTTGAGCCGTTGATAGGCGCAAGGTGCAGCAGGTGGACCCGCTGGTCGTCTGCGGCAAGATTTTTCCAGTCGCGCTTGCCGACCCGTGCCCCCATCAGGTGGGCCGATCGGGAAATCAGCGGCATTGTGTGCTTATGCAGTCCGCGGGCTTCGATCTCGCTCTGACGTAATACGAAAAACTGGTTCTTGCCGGTAACGACACCGACATTCACCGAGGCATAAGTATTCATTGGCGTCGCCACGCCAGATTCACGCAGCTCGCGCATAAATTCGATCTCGGCAGCGTTCAGGAAATATTTGAGCCACTTTTCGCTATCGTGACAGATCGTTTTTGGCGATGCACCCTTCAGTACGGCGGCGGGCGTTCGATTTACAATACTGGCGACGGAGTCGCTTTCCGTCAGAGTGACCTGACAAGGATTGCTTTCCGAAGGCGCTTTTCGCGCATCGTCTGCCAAAAGAAGCAATACTTCTTGTTCTGCCTTGTCGAAAAATAATTCATTACAGGCAATCAAATCGATCCGGCCAAATCTGTCGGTTAAAAATGAACGCAGCTGCGCGGCATAACTGACCTGAAGCAGCTCAGCAGGCAGCACAAGTGCCATGCGCCCGCCGGGACGCAGGGCCGCCGCCGCCGCGACGACGAACGGAACCCAGATATTTGTCAGACGATTCGGGGACAAGCCCTGATCGTTCATGATCGCCATTGCGCGGCTGCGATGAGGCTCCGGGAAACTCTGATAGCGAATGAAAGGCGGATTGCCGATAGCCACATCAAAGAGTGGCCGGTCAGGGCGGCTCCACCATGCAAAGAAATCACTGGTTTCAACGGCGTCCGCCGCCCGAAGTTTCAGTTGGCTCTTTAGCCGTTCACGGGCCTTGTCCGCCTCATCCGCCAGAATTTCGATGCCTTGTAAATGATCGGCCCGCGCCGGCCCTTTTGCGCCAAGGTGCCCAAGGCGCTCAGCCGCCGCGCTGAGGAATGCGCCGTCGCCACAACTTGGCTCAAGAACAAAATCATCGGCATCACGAATGGCCCAGGCACAAAGCCACTGCGCTAATTCGTTAGAGGTGTAATAGCCACCCCTTAGTTTATCAGCGTCAAGTTCAGTGAACCGGCCGCTATTCGTACGGGACGGGCCTGTGCTTTGAGAGTTGTCATGAAGAGTGGTTGCTGTAACTTCGGTCATCCCGGACGCCTCACATGGAAGAGTGGTTGTTCATCGTGAAGCAGGCGTTCAATCGCCTCGCGTACGACCCAGGCAACGGAGACCTTATTCTCATTTGCGATCTCCAGCAGCGCTGCATGCTGCTCGGGCGACAGGCTGACGGAAAGCCGGTGAGGGGACTTCTCAGAATTTTTTTTGCGTGCTGATCGTGGCATGATCTCGAATCCTTGTTTGCACCACCTTACACCACCGTGGTGCAAATGATAATCCATTATGTTTCGGTTATCCCCATTCACCTGCCGAGGCACATGACGACCATCTTATCAGAAAAAGAACAAAAAGGGAACATACGGCGCGTCCGGCTGACACCGGAAACGGGCTCTCGTGAACCAGGCCCCGGCAAACCCGGGTCCCGGCCATTCGGCGTCGATCCCGCGCACGGGAATACTGGCGGCGCCGACCGGCGCTGAAGCCGTTTCTTTCTTCTCGGGGGCCTGCGGCCCCGTCCTCCGTCAAGGCCAAGACCCTGCGCTAACGCTCCGGGCGGCACTGCGGCGGTGTCCCCGACCTTCCTCCCCCACTTCGTTTTCGGTCGTGCAGGCCGGGTGATCCCCCTCCGCCGCCTGCCGGCCTTGACGGTCTCCCCCCGCTCATTGGCGCGGGCCTAGCCCGGTTTGCAGCAGCAGCACGCGCTGCGCGCAAACCGGAAAAACTAGGAGGAAGACCAATGAAATCAGATATCTATCAGCGCATAACCGATCAGATTGTGGCCGATCTGGAACGCGGTGTTCGCCCTTGGCTTAAGCCGTGGAATGCGGAGCACGCCGCCGGGCGGATTACCCGGCCCTTAAGGGCGGGCGGCCAGCCCTACAACGGAATCAACGTCATCATGCTGTGGTCGGCAGCGATGGCAAGCGGCTTTGCCGCGCCCATTTGGATGACCTTTCGGCAGGCCAAAGAGCTTGGCGGACATGTCCGCAAGGGCGAGAAGGGCAGTCTCGTTGTCTATGCGAACACCATCACCAAGACCGAGGAAAACGAGCGCACAGGCGAAGAAGAAGAGCGGAA
Source organism: Hyphomonas sp. (assembly GCA_024743015.1). Taxonomy (GTDB): domain Bacteria; phylum Pseudomonadota; class Alphaproteobacteria; order Caulobacterales; family Hyphomonadaceae; genus Henriciella. The sequence continues at coordinate 11,308 of JANSXJ010000092.1, forward strand.
CATCCCGTTCATGAAGGGATACACCGTCTTTAATGTGGAGCAGATCGACGGCTTGCCCGCGCATTTCTATGCGCCCGCGCAAGCGCCCCTTGATCCCGTGCAGCGGAA
>JANSXJ010000420.1 GCA_024743015.1 Hyphomonas sp.
AATTCAGGTGTTGCTTTCCCAGAAGCCGAAGAGTATGTGACCTCTTCCGCGCTTCGGTAGCTCAGTTGGATAGAGTACTTGGCTACGAACCAAGGGGTCGGGGGTTCGAATCCTCCCCGAAGCGCCATTTTCCTTAGGCTTTCTAAGTCCCACCTGCGCAGCATTGTTCTGCGCTGGGATTATGGACGCGGGAATGCACAGCCACCGCAGCTTTTTGAGCCAAATGGTTACGGGCAGTCGATCAAATAGTCGTCAGAGGGGCGGCTAGAGAGCTGGTAGCGATTATTATTGTAAGTCGTGCCTTCTGACTTATAGCCCACCGTGCCGCCTTTGGTGTAATAATAGAATTTCGTGCCATCCTTGCGGCAACCCTCATTTTCACCCGATTCAATTTTGATCTTGCCCCAAACCTCGGTCCCGTCTGGGAGATCGATCTCAACGTCTATGTGAACCAGCCCGGTCTGAGAGGGATAGACCTTGTTTTCGAGCCCGACTGTGCTCTTCTTCTTGCCGTTCTCATCCTTGTACATGACGTAGAATTTTTCGACATTGTAAGCGCCATTATTTTGATAGCGCATGGAGTCCACCTTGTAGCAGGTCTTCTCGGCTAGAGCCGTTTCAGCGACGGCAAGGATAGACAGTCCGGCCAGTAAAACGCACTTCAATACGGTCATATTCGTCTCCGATCAGGTCGCAGCTTGAGCTCAAAGCCTCAAGCTAAAGCAAACCATCGGAACGTTTCATCTGGCCAATATGACAGTAGACGCCTAACTCATGACACCGCCCTACAGCCCCACGCCAGAGCGCGCCCTTTACTCTGGAGGGTCGGTCTTTAATCGGATCGGCGGGCAGGCCTTCCGCGCGGCGAAGATTGTTCGCGAATCGATCGCGATTCCTGCGTCGCTCAGCATGTTACGACCCACCAATAGCGGATAGTTGAAGCCGGAACGATCAGCGAGATTGACTTCCCCCTTGAGGCGGATGCCGCCAATGCAGAGATCCATATTCACGACCGGGCGCACAATCGTGCCGCCGCCGCGCCGCCGGATAGAGACCCAGCGAACGACGGGTTCAGTATAGATGACTTCCCGACCGCGTCGGCTGGTCAGCTTGAACGTGATCGTCTCCGGCATCGGGTCTTCCATCGACGTGTCGAAGATTGGGGCAATCTCGTCTGCTGGTGGATCATCCGGCGCATCACCCTCTGCCATATCCTCATCATCCAGCTCGGCGTCTCCGATCAGGAGCGCACTTTCTTCGCTGGGGGAGGCATCAATCGCGTATTCGGGTGGCAGGATTTCAGCGTGGATCGATGTTGTTTTCGCGCCGCTGTCGAGTTTGGCGCGCATCAACAGGCCGTTCGGCATGACCCGCGCATGCTCCAGCCATCCGCGTGTGTGGATTTCCGGTGCCTCAGAGGCACCGCTCAGGCTCATCGCCAAAGATATGAGAATCGATTGTCCTAGCATGGCCGCCTCTATTTCTCGAAATATGCGGCTTTATTTAGGCAGGCATGGGAATCCGTCGATAGACGAGGTCTGCATAATCGTTGACCAGCGCTTCAGATGTGTGCCCCGGCGTGTACCGAAACTCGCCAATTTCCGCGACGGGCGTGATTTCGGCCGCTGATCCGGTGATGAAGCACTCATCAAACGTTCCCAGCTCATCCGGCATGATCGCGCGTTCGATCACTTCAATCTGACGCGCCTTGGCCAGCTTTATTGCAGTCTGGCGGGTGATGCCGTTCAGGAAACAATCCGGGGTTGGGGTGTGGATCGCGCCATCGCGCATGAAGAAAATATTTGCACCTGTCGCTTCAGCCACCTGCCCGCGATAATCGAGCATCAGTGCATCGGCATACCCATCATTTTCCGCAGCGTGTTTGGAAAGCGTGCAGATCATATACAGGCCCGCCGCCTTGGCGTGGCATGGAGCGGTCAACGGATCAGGACGGCGATAAATCGCGTGCGTCATCCGAATGCCCTTCATCTTGTCCGCAAAATAGTCACCCCAGGCCCAGACGGCGACCGCCAGGTGAATGGTATTGCTTTGTGCCGAGACGCCCATCATCTCGCTGCCGCGCCAGGCAAATGCGCGGACATAAGCATTCTCCAGCCCGGACTTGGCGAGGGCTTCTTCCTTGATCTTCTCCAGTTCGTCGACGGAGACCGGAAGGTCAAAGCCCATGATCTTGGCAGAATTTGCCAGGCGCTCGGAATGACGCCGCGACGCATAGATCACGCCGCCATAGGCTCGCTCGCCTTCAAACACGCAAGAGGCATAGTGCATGGCATGCGTAAGCACGTGGACTTTCGTATCCCGCCAAGGGACGAACTCACCGTCCATCCAGATATAGCCGTCCCGATCATCATAGGCCTGGTTTGCCATTGGCTGTTTCCTGTCTTGCACTTTTACTCAATTCACGGGCATTCTCAGATCACCATGGTGAATGTCAACACAATACGGGCAAATGCGCCCGGCTTCGATCCGCGACTTTTTCTCCGCGATGAGGAACTAGATTACGGAATCGCGCTGCTTCTAGCGGGAGAACGCGCGTTGATGAAGGCAGCCGGTGAAATCTCGCGCGACTTTGACTTGCCCCCTCTGGCTGCGCGGGTGATGATCACGATCCGGTTCCAACCCGGCCAGACCGTGACCGGGTTGCGCGCGCAGCTCGACACAACCACACCCACATTGGCCCGCATCCTCGGAGATCTTGATCGACGCGGTCTCATTGACCGGCGGCAAAGCGATCGGGGTGACCGGAGAACCCGGCTCTTATTTCTCAGCCATGAAGGCAAGCGCGTCACGGATCCGGCGACGCTCGCCATGCGCGATCGCCTGAGAGCAGCGTATCGCACCGCAGGATCTGGTGCTGTCGGCGGCGTGCGGGCTGTGCTAGAGGCGCTATTATGAGCGCGGAAACACACCTCCTGATTGTCGACGATGATGATCGCATCCGGGATCTACTCAAACAGTATCTGGCACGCGAAGGTCACAGCGTAACAACTGCGCCGGACGCAGCAGCGGCGCGCAAACTGTTTCAAACCTTCAGTTTCGATCTCGCTGTATTCGACATCATGATGCCGGGCGAGGACGGGCTCAGCCTGCTCAAAGCCCTACGCGACGACGGCAATAATACGCCGGTCATGCTGCTGACGGCGCGCGGGCAGGCCAGCGACCGGATTGAAGGACTGCGTCTGGGGGCCGACGACTACCTGCCAAAGCCGTTTGAGCCGGAAGA
>JANSXJ010000465.1 GCA_024743015.1 Hyphomonas sp.
AATTGCGAGGACTTTTTTCTCCCCCAGCACGGCGATCCGGTCACAGGTCACAGCCAGCGTGTCGACGTCGTGCGTGACCAGAAAAACCGTCAATCCCAATGACTTCTGCAGATCGCGGATCAATTGATCAAATCCTGCCGCTGTGATCGGGTCAAGTCCGGCGGTTGGCTCATCCAGGAACAATAATGGGGGATCCAGCGCCAATGCACGGGCCAGAGCGGCGCGTTTGCGCATGCCACCCGACAGGTCAGACGGGTATTTCCGGCCTGCCCATGTCTCCAGCCCAGACATCCGAATCTTCTGATCAGCGAGCTGTTTCATCAAGGTTAGCGCGAGATCGGTATGTTCCTTCATTGGCACCATGACGTTTTCACGCACCGTCAGGTTGGAAAAAAGTGCGCCATCCTGAAACATAATGCCCCATAGGCGTTGCAGGGCGGCAATGTCCTCTGACTGCAGGTGAATGACGTCCTGGCCGAAGACATGCACCTCACCCGCGCTTGGCTCTTTTAGTCCCGTAATCGCACGCAGCAGCACCGATTTTCCGCACCCAGAAGGTCCGATAACGCCCATGACCTCGCCGCGATATACGTCGAGATCGAGGTTCTCGTGAACGACGTGCGTGCCGTAGGCCGTTTTCAGGCCACGCACCTTGATGGCGACGTCCGCGCTCATATCCCCATCTCCTGGTAGAAGAGCGCGAAGCAGGCATCGATCACGATAATCGCGAACAGAGCCTGGACAACAGACTTGGTCGTGTGATGGCCCAGCGACTGGACGCTACCACCGACTTCCAGACCTTGCCGGCACCCAATCAGGGCAATGGCCAGCCCGAAGACTGGAGCTTTCGACATGCCGATCCAGAATTGATCAATCGGGACATTTTCCTGCAGGCGGTTGAAGAACACGGTCGGGTTGATGTCGAGGATGAGCCACCCGACAGACATACCCCCTGCTATGGCTGTCAGCATCCCGATGAATGTGAGCACGGGAACCATCACCATCATTGCCAGCACGCGCGGGGCGACGATGACATGCATTGGGTCCAGCCCCAGTGTTTGCATCGCATCGATTTCCTGGCGCATCTTCATTGCGCCGATCTGCGCGGTAAAAGCAGAATTCGTCCGGCCAGCAATGATGATTGCGACCAGAACACCGCCAAGCTCCCGCAGCACGCCAAAGCCAACCAGTTCGACGACAAAAATGGTCGCGCCGAATTGGGCAAGCGTCGTCGCGCCGATAAACGCGACGACCATTCCAACGAAAAACGACAAGAAAGCGATAATCGGAACAGCGTCGAGGCCGGCCTCTTCCATCACGGACACAAGTGCGGTCCAGCGCATCTTGGCCGGGCGCCATACGATGGTGGAAAGCGCAACCAGAGTGGCCCCCAGGAAGGAAAGCGACTCCAGGGCTTCCTGCCACATATGCTCGGCATTCCGGCCGGTCCGCTCCAGCAAATCCACGAACCCATGACCTTCTTCGATGACGGGAGGCGCGTTTTCTTCCTGCGTCGCCAGCGATCGCGCTTGCAGCAGCAAGGATTGCACTTCCGAAGTTGCGCCCTTCAAAGCTGGCTCGCCGCCGATCTCCCTGAGCGTCCGATCAATCAGATAGGCGCCTGCGGTATCCAGGCCTTCGACCTCCGAAACATCCAGTTCCGCCAGCCCAGTCGCCGCAGAGAACGGGTTCCCGCGCAGCTCTCTGTCAACATCTGCCAGGGCCGTGATCACCCAATTCCCGCGCAGCACCAGCCGCGGGGCGGCGCCGTCGACATAGTCAAATGTCGGGGCTGTCAGAAGATCACTTGGTTTCGACACTATTTACCTTAACCCAGCAGCGTTTAAGACGACCTCCAACGCGTCATTGAAATTTTACCAATCCAGCAAAGACTTCAGACATGCGCCAAATAACCATCACGCCCGTGTCTTCGCCGCTAAAAGCAGCGTTTGCAATCTCGCGCGGCTCGAAATCGTCAGCAGAGACGGTGCTCGTGGAGATCACGCAGGACGGTCATACCGGACGCGGAGAGTGCGTTCCCTATGCGCGATACCAGGAAAGCCGGATCAGCGTCGTGGCGCAATTATCGGGCCTCGAGCGCGAGATTGAGGAAGGTCTTACGCGTCAGGACTTGCAGCGACGACTACCAGCAGGAGCAGCAAAATGCGCTGTCGATTGCGCGCTTTGGGACCTCGAAGCCAAGCTGACCGGCACGCCCGTGTGGGAGCTGGCCGGTTTGCCCGAGCCGAAACCGCTGCCGACGACGATGACGATCAGCCTCGATGAGCCGGATACCATGGCCAATGCTGCCAAGGCGACCCATGCCAAGATCCTCAAGGTAAAGCTGGGCGGACCGGACGACCTTACCCGGATTGAAGCGGTGCGGCGGGCGCGCCCGGATGCGAAACTGGTACTGGATGGCAATGAAGGCCTCAATCCTGAAGATTTCCCGAAACTCGCGGCGCGGGCCGCGGACCTGGGTGTCGTCTTAATTGAACAGCCGTTTCCAGCGGGTCAGGATGGCGCTCTCACGCGTCGCCCTGGATTTGTTGCAATCTGTGCCGATGAGAGCGTCCACACGCGCGGCGACCTTCAGGGCCTCGCCAAGAAGTATGACGCGGTCAATATCAAGCTCGACAAGGCGGGCGGCCTGACCGAGGCGATGCGGATGATGAAGGAAGCCAAGAAGTGCGGGCTCGGCACCATGGTG
>JANSXJ010000397.1 GCA_024743015.1 Hyphomonas sp.
AGAGAAACCGCCAAGTCATTTATTATTGAAAAACAATAACAGTTTATCGTTTTTCGTCAATAGACAAATCCGAATTTGTCACCTGAAAATTTCGTAAGGAAAATTTGTGTGCGGATTGGCCGCCGCTTGGAATGATCTTGTCTCATTTGTAGCATGGCTGGCGCGTTCGTGCCTCAATCAGACCATGTGTTGACTTTCTGTCAGAGGCTCGCCAAGCGTGCGACGAAGGGCAAAGCCAAGACAAAACCAGACCCAGACAGGAGAATCCAATGTCCGATCCGCGCCAGCACATCATGCCGGTCTATCGTCCGCCGGAGGAAGCTTTTGAGCGCGGGGACGGCGTCCGTCTGATAACCGAGGATGGTAAGTCCTATCTGGATTTTGTTGCCGGAATTGCAGTGAGCGCGCTCGGGCATTCCCATCCGGCAATGGTTGAAGCGTTGCAAGACCAGGCGGCCAAGCTCTGGCATACGTCCAACATGTTCCGCGTCCCGGCCGGCGAAGAGCTGGCCCGCAAGATGTGCGAACGCCTGCCTTTTGCCGACCGGGTGTTCTTCACCAATTCCGGGACCGAAGCGATTGAGTGTGCGCTCAAGACAGCCCGGAAATATCATTGGGCCAATGGTGATGCCGACCGGTATGAGATCGTGACCTTCTCCGGGGCCTTTCATGGCCGCTCACTCGGCGCGATCAATGCGGGTGGAAACCCGAAATATCTTGAAGGCTTTGGGCCACCTCTGCCTGGTTTCACCCAGGTTGAGTTCGGTGATCACGAAGCGCTGGACAAAGCGGTCACCGACAAGACCGCGGCGGTCCTGGTCGAGCCGGTGCAGGGCGAAGGCGGCGTTCGCGCCATTCCTGAAACCTGCCTGACGGAGCTGCGCAAGCTCTGCAACCAACGCGGCGCTCTGCTGATTTATGATGAAGTTCAGTGCGGCATGGGTCGGACCGGCAAACTGTTCGCGCACGAGTGGGCGCCAGACGCCGAGCCCGACATTATGTGTGTCGCCAAAGGCGTCGGCGGCGGCTTTCCGTTCGGGGCCTGCCTGACCACTGAAGCTGCTGGTAGCGTCATGCAGCCGGGGAGCCATGGCTCGACCTATGGCGGAAACCCGCTCGCCATGGCGGTCGGCAATGTGGTCTGGGATATCATTTCGGATGAAGACTTTCTGGCCAATGTGCGCCGGGTCTCCGGCACCGTGGTGCAGGGGCTCAAATCCCTCGCCGACAGCCACCCGGACAAAGTCGTTGGTGTGACGGGCAAGGGCCTGCTGGTCGGCCTGCAGCTGAAAGCGCTGCCCAAACCGGTTCAGAATGCCTGCCGCGAGCGAGGCCTGCTTGTCGGGGTTGCCGGGAACAATGTGCTGCGCCTCGCGCCGCCGCTGATCATCGAAGACTCAGATGTCCGCGAAGCCGTTGGCGTAATGGATGCGGCGCTTGGAAGCTGGGAAGTCGCGTCTTAGCGCTCTTTCGGATCCAGAGCGTCGCGCAGGCCGTCGCCAATAAAGTTCAGGCAAAGCAGCGTGATCATCATGGTCAGGGCTGGGGCAAGCAGCATCCAGGGCTTGTCCTGCATCTCCTTGGCACCGTCGGAAATCAACACGCCCAGTGAGGTCAGCGGCTCGTTCACGCCCAAGCCAAGGAAAGAGAGGAAACTCTCTGCCAGAATCACAACCGGGATGGTGAGTGTGACATAGACCGCAACCGGGCCAACCACGTTCGGGATAATGTGCCGGCGGATGATGGTGAAGAATGGCACACCGGTCGCTCGGGCCGCTTCGATGAATTCCATATTCTTCAGTGCGAGCGTCTGACCGCGGACGATCCGGCTCATGGTCAGCCATTCCACCGCGCCGATCGCAGCGAAGATCAGGATGATGTTCCGACCAAATACGGTGAGGAGCAGAATCACGAAGAAGATGAAGGGCATCGCGTAGAGCACATCGACGAAGCGCATCATGATATTGTCGACCCGCCCGCCGACGAATCCAGCGACCGCGCCCCAGGTCACGCCAATAATCAGCGACACAATCGTCGCCACCAAGCCAACCGCGAGGGAGATTCGCAGGCCAATCATCAGACGCGCCAGGCTATCGCGGCCCTGCGTATCGGTGCCAAGCAGATGCAGGTTTTCGAAGGTCGGCGCGAGTTCGACATTGCTCGAAATCGTCCGATAGTCATGCACCCAGAAGAACGGGCCGAGCGCTGCGATGAAAACCATTACGCCGAGCACCCACATGGAGACAACGGCCGCCTTGTTGCGGAACAGGCGAGCGCGGGCATCGTCCCAGAGCGATCGTCCACCCTGGATCGCCGTTTCGACGGCTTCCTTGCGGCCTGTCAGATCCATCGTATCAGTCATACTTCACCTTCGGATCGAGCAGGGCGTAAAGAATATCTGCCACCAGGTTGAACAGGACGATCAGCGTGGCGTAGATGATCAGCGCGCCCATCACGAGCGTATAGTCCCGATTGATGGCGCCATCGACGAAGTAGGACCCCATTCCCGGCAGGCCAAAAATCCGTTCAATGACGAGCGAGCCGGTCATCACGCGGGCCATGGCCGGGCCGACATATGACACCAGCGGCAGCACCGCGGACGGCAGGGCGTGCTTCAGAACGACATCGCGCTCTGACAGGCCCTTGGCGCGCGCGGTTCGGATGTGGCCCGAGCGCATGGTCTCGATCATGCTGGCTCGCATCAGGCGCGAAATGATCGCAATCTGCGGCAATGCCAGCGTGACGACCGGCAAGGTCATATTGTGAAAGCTCATGCCAATGTTTGGATACGTCCCGAGCCCGCCCACTGCGAATACGCTGAAGGTCAGCGCGAAGATCAGGATCAGGACCGGACCGGTCACAAAGGTCGGGATCGAGATCCCGGCCATGGCAAACCCCATCACGGAATAGTCGCCCACTGTATTCTGGCGCAGACCGGCAAAAATACCCATCGCTGTGCCGACAATAATGGCCAGCGTGATTGACAGGAAACCGATCGCCAGACTGATCGGCAAGCCGTCAGCGATAAGGTCGTTCACGCTCTTGCCCAGCGTTTTCATACTGGGCCCGAAGTCGAGCTGCATCACGCCCCAGAGATAATCTTTGTATTGTTGCCAGAGCGGCTTATCGAGCCCGAACTTGGCGTTCAAAGCGGCTTCTGTCGCTGCATTCAGTTTCCGTTCGCCATCAAACGGTCCGCCCGGTGCCATTCGCATCATGAAAAACGCGACCGTAATGATCAGGAGCAGGGTTGGGATCGCGATCAGAAGGCGGCGGCCAGTATAGGCCCAGGGAATGCGCGATGCGATACGCTGTACAGCAGACACGGTTCCGAAACCCCACGTTTATGTGCATTAGATTCAACACGAAGGGCTTGGCAGCCCCGCCAACACTTCTTACGTTCACGTCCTCAGACGCAAAGTCAACGCCCATCTAC
>JANSXJ010000180.1 GCA_024743015.1 Hyphomonas sp.
GCGCCTCAATTGAGGCCTGAAACTTCCCGTTCTGCTTGCGCAGTTTTGTTAAGTCCCACCATCCAGATCCCGTTACCGGTGTTCTTTCTGGCCTACGTTGCGGCTCGTGCCCCGTTCGTAGGTATGGCCCTGTCTCCCGCCTTCTAGCTGGCGTTCGGCAGACATCGCGTTGCCTTCCCCTTCATCTCCTCCGGTTTCCTTCGCTCCCCCCATTTCTGAGGTTCGCTCTTGATCCGGCATCGTCCGGGCGCGACGTTCTTTCGGCGGCTTTTCCCGGTGGCTTCCCGGTCCTTGCTGCCGACAGGTTTAGAAAAGACTCAGATCGAAAAAGAGTCGATAGCAACCGCGAAAGATTCGCTCGGATTCACGGCATCTCTCCACAAAAAGCACGATTCTGTGGACAAACTGAATATTTCGTTCCGGATTCGAACCAAACCTGTTCGCGAACGCGGCTTGGCATGCCGCCTCATATCATGTCGGATTGGCGTGTCCAGCGCTTTAGCGCGCTCCGCTAGAGGGGTCAGTCTTCGGTTTCGATAAACTCGACGCCGACATCGGTTCGTGTGCGCCAGCGCATTTTTCCGCGCTTGCTGACACCGTACCGAGAAATATTGACGATCATGCCATCAAGCAGACTGTCCCCGTTTTCAAAGCGCAGGCGTGCACCATTAGCGGACAGATCGAGGGCAACACCACGCTTGAGGAAGCGACCGCTGTTCGATTTTGCGACAACGTCTGCATAGGTGTCATTGCGCTGAGTCGCCCGTCGCTCAACGTTTTCCACCTCTTCTTCGACCCCAATTTCGGGTTCTTTGGCTCTTTTGAACCATCCAAACACGTGAATTCTCCTTCGCAGTGCACCGTAACGAGCAATTCGTGTGCCAGTTCAGGAGAGCGAGAGATCTCCGCTTTCCGCGTCGAGCTTTCGATAGAAACAGCTTGCTCGCCCGGTATGACAGGCGCCGCCCGTTTGACGCACTTTCAACAGGACCGCATCCTGATCACAATCCACGCGGATTTCGACGACGTCTTGCGTGTGTCCTGAGGTTTCGCCCTTGATCCAGAGCGCCTGGCGCGACCGGCTCCAATAGGTACCGCACCCCGTTTCGATCGTCGCGCGCAAGGCAGCCTCGTTCATCCAGGCGAGCATCAACACATCACCCGTGTCAGCATCCTGCGCGATCGCGGCGATCAGGCCATCGGCGTTGAATTTTGGCCGCAGCTCGCGCGTTTCGTCCTGTTCGGACCCTGTAAAGGGGGCTTCAAATGACATTTTCGGCTCTCAGTCTCTCTCTGTCCTCGGGGCTGTAGCCCAGGATGTCGAGAATTGCATCTGTGTCCTGACCGAGCGCAGGGCCTGCGCTCTCGACTTTGCCGGGCGTATCGCTCAGCTTGGGAAAAGGCGCTTGCATTGGCACCTCACCGCCAACCAGCGGCGAGACGACCCGAATGATCGCTTCACGTGCCTTGATATGCGCATCGACCAGCATGTCTTTCGCGGTGTTTACAGGTCCACAAGGAACCGCATGCGCTTCGCACTGGCGCAGCACTTCAGCCATCGAATTATTGCGCGTCCAGACCGAGATCAGTGCATCCAGTTCTGTCTGGTGCTCGCCACGCGCATCATGCGTCGCGTAGCGGGGATCATCGGCCCAATCCGTCCCAATCATCTTGGCGAGGCGGGCGAAAAGCGTGTCCTGGTTTGCGCCGATGATCACCATGCCGTCGCTACAGGGATAAACCCCGGACGGCGCTATACGTGGCAGGATTCCGCCAGTTCTCTCTCTCGTATGACCGCCCAGCGCGTATTCAGGGATCAAGCTTTCCATGAAGGCCATGACGCTTTCATAGATGGCGGCATCGACCACTTGCCCGCGTCCGGATTTTTCGCGGTGATAAAGCGCCATCATTGTGCCGAGTGCCGCAAACGTCCCGGTCATGGTGTCTCCGAGGCTCACTCCGGCTCGTGCGGGCGGACGATCAGGCTCTCCGATCAGATGCCGCAAGCCACCCTTGGCTTCGCCAACGCTCGCATATCCAGGTTTGTGGCTTTCCGGTCCGGTCTGGCCGTAGCCCGAGACCCGGGTAATCACCAGGCGCGGATTGATCGCGAGCAACACGTCTGGGCCGAGGCCCCATTTTTCCAGCGTGCCGGGCCGAAAGTTTTCCACCAGAACGTCGGCGGTACTGACGAGCCGCTTAAGGATCTCCTGACCCTGAGCCAGTCGCAGATTAAGCGTCACGGATCGTTTGTTCCGCGCGATAATCGCCCAGAAGACGCTGGCCTCATTAACCTTCACGGCACCCCAATCTCTTGCGGGATCAGGCCGGTCCGGCGCTTCGATCTTAATCACTTCAGCGCCAAAATCGCCGAGCAGCTGACCGCAAAAAGGACCAGCGATAAGCTGCCCCAGCTCGAGGACGCGCAAACCGGAAAGCGGCGCTTGTACAATCGGATCTGTCATTCGCTCTCAATGCCCGCTAAATGGGGGCCATGACAAGACGTATTGATATTGTGGAAGTTGGCCCGCGCGATGGATTGCAGAACGATCCAGGCGACCTGACGACCAATCAGAAACTCGAATTCATCTCGCGCCTTGAGGCCTGCGGCGTCAAGCGGATGGAATCAGGATCCTTTGTTTCGCCTAAAGCGGTGCCAAAAATGGCCGATAGCGGCGAGGTTTTCCGCGGCCTGGATCGCGACAGTGCGGTGCGCCATATCGCGCTGGCTCTGAACGAGAAAGGCATTCGCCGCGCCATTGATGCACGAGCCGACGAGATCAATTTCGTGCTGGTTGCCGGAGAAGGCTTTGGCGAACGCAATCAGCGTATGACTCCACAACAGAGCGCTGACATGCTGGCGACGTGTGCGCCGCTGGTGCACGAGGCTGGAATTCCACTCTCCGCCACCATCTCGGTTGCCTTTGGAGACCCCTATAGCGGCGAGGTTGATCCAGCCGTGGTGGCCAATCTTGCCGCGCAAGCGCAACGCGCCGGTGTCGCGGAAATTGGTCTGGGGGATACGATCGGCGTCGCCACACCCTGGAATGTGCGGGCAGTAATCGATCGCGTGCGCATGGAGGCCCCGGACGTCTATCTGCGCCTGCACTTTCATGACACGCGCGGGGCCGGTCTCGCCAATGTCGCAGCGGCGGTAGAGTCTGGAATTGATGTTATTGACGCAAGTTGCGGCGGGATTGGCGGCTGTCCCTTTGCACCCGCAGCGACGGGCAATGTCGCCACCGAAGATGTCGTCTACATGCTGGAACGCGCCGGGTTCGAAACCGGACTCGATCTCGGCAAACTCATCGAGACAGCCAAGTGGCTGGAAACCGTCCTTGGCCACCCGGTCAGCTCCAGCCTCAGCAAGGCTGGAGGGTTTCCGGGTTAGTCCGCTCCATTGTTCAGGCGTCTTGCTCTTGTTGGAACCGGGTTGCCAGCTCGACGATGACAACCGTCAGTCCAAATCCGGCAATACCAACAGTCCACCAGATTGCAGGCGCGAGCATTTCAAACTGACTGTTTCCGTCGCTGTAACTGATGCCCGCGAAGACGATCATGCCGAAGACCCAGCAGGCGAGATTGATCAGGAAGCCGAGCCGCAACGCGGCGACCCCTTTCTTGGCCTTCTGCTCGCGCTGCTCGGCAGCTTCGGTCTTCTCGTTGATCGTCAGTGCCGCCGCATCGACATTGAAGGCTGCGGCGAGCGCCATGACGGAGTCGCGTGAAGCTGAATCTCCGTTCTCGATTCTTTGAACCGTGCGCAGGCCGAGACCGGCAAGATCAGCCAGATGTTCCTGCGACCAGAGTCGCTCCTCGCGCCAGCGTTTGATTTTTTCAGCGTCAGGTCGAAATTGCATTTTGGGCTCCGTTATTGGTTGTCTTCGATGCGCCCAATTTGCGCTTTCCAACCGCTCACTACCACGCCAGAGGTATGTCACAAACCCGCCAGTGACCCGCCAGCGACCCGTCAGCGCCTGTTTTTCGACCCGCTACTCGCTGCGACAGGGATTGCCTCAACTGCAATAAACGCTGATAGTTTGGCGAGCGGGAGACAAGAAGCATGTACAAAATCGAACTCACAGAGTCCTATTTTCCAGCCCAAGGGGGTGACGAACCTACGCCAATGACGATTGGCGACATGCTGCGGCAATCGACCCGTCAGCATCCTGACGCGGTCGCGTTGAAAGAACTCTCCTATGACGGCGAGATCGGGCGGACATGGACGTATGCGCAATTGCTGTCTGACAGTGAACGTCTCGCTCGGGCCCTGGCCAGTCGGCATGCCGAAGGTGCGCGGATCGCGGTCTACGCCAATAATGTCCCTGAATGGGTGCTGCTCGAACTCGCTTGCGGCCTGGCGGGCGTCATCCTGGTGACGGTGAACCCGGCCTACCAGAAGCGAGAGCTCAAATTCGTACTCGAGCAATCGCGCTCTGAAGCGATTTATTATGTCGCCGATTTCCGCGGCAACCCGATGCAGGACATTGCCGATTCCGTTTGCGATGAGATCCCCGCCATCAAGCACCGTATTCTGCTGACGGATCACGCCGCTCTTTTTGCCGGTGAAGACACTGGCGACCTGCGCACCCCAAAACCGAGCGACGCGGTACAAATCCAATACACGTCCGGCACGACAGGTTTTCCAAAAGGTGCCCTTTTGCATCATAATGGCCTGGTCAAAAACGGGATCGATGCAATGACGCGCGGCGGACTGCAGCCGGGTGATTCCTTTGTCCACAATATGCCACTGTTCCACACCACTGGCTGCGCGATCCTCGTCCTGGGCGGCCTTGGCACAGGCGGTACGATGCTCCTTGCACCGATGTTTGATCCACAGATGATCGTACGGGTGATTGAGCGCGAAAAGACACGCTTCATCCTCGGCGTCCCAACCATGCTGGTCGCGTTGATTCAGGAGGTGCGCCAGTCTGGACGCGATGTTTCATCTGTTGAGCGGATAATGTCTGGAGGATCAATGGTGCCCCCACAGCTTTGCCGCGACGCCTTGGAAACCCTCGGAGCACCAATCCAGATTGTCTACGGGCAAACCGAAACCTCGCCCGTGCTGACGCAAACCTGGTATGACGATACCGAGGCAGATCTCACACAAACCATCGGTCAGCCAGCCGCCCACACCGAAATCTCGATCCGAGATCCGCAGACAAATGCGGTTCTTCCGATTGCGGCTCAGGGCGAAATTTGTGCCCGGGCCTACAGCGTCATGCTCGGCTATAACGACAATCCCGAAGCCACCGCCGCGACCATCGACAAAGAAGGTTGGCTGCACACGGGCGACCTCGGTACGATGGATGAACGCGGTTATGTCAAAATCACCGGACGCGTCAAAGAGATGATCATTCGCGGTGGCGAAAACCTGTTTCCTGCCGAAATCGAGAACGCAATGCTGGAACATGACGCGATCGATGAAGTCGCCGTAGTGGGTGTCCCCGACGAGAAGTGGGGCGAACAGGTCGTCTGCTTCATCCGCAGCGGGTCCGATTTCGAGTTCAAGCCCGACGAGCTGAAAGCCTTTGTGCGCGAGCGGCTATCACCGCAAAAGACACCCGCCTATTGGGTGCAGGTCTCAGAATGGCCGCTGACCGGATCTGGAAAGATCCGAAAGTTCAAACTCGCGGAAGAATACGAAGCCGGTCAGCATACCCCGATGAGTTAGCCTCAGTCGGCAAACGCGTACTGCATGGTAATCCGGGTGCAATCGCGTCCGGCCTGGCGCGCAATCAGCGAGAAAACCTGTTCGTCCTCGTCATGTGAGATCAACTCCAAATCAAAAGGTGTTCCCAGCTCGACATAGTGCGAGAACACCATCTCGCCTCCGCGATTGATCAGCGGTCGCTCCAATAACAGTGCACCGAACTGCCGGCCCACTTCGCCCATATGGGTTGAGTTCACATGGTCACCGGAGCCCCCAATATAGGGATGGGCCGGGCGAAGCCCATTTTCTTGCGTGATGAGTCCGGATGTCGAGATCGCTTCTGCACGCGTCAGCACCGCCAGAAAACTCTCTGATTGGGTTGCAACCCCGACGGCGCCTTTCGATGCATAGTCAAATGGCGGGGGCGCGGGTTTGACGATTTTCTCTTTGGCTTCGTCGCGCCAGTTTTCGAAATTGCGCGTTCGGAACGTCACGCCCCGGCCGCTCAAGCGAGCGACGCTCTGGTCTGCCGCATCGAAGAATTCGAGGTGATAACGGGCGCGCTTTTCCTGCTGCTCGGTGCGATAGATCCCGCGTGTGGGTAGTCCAACTCTTGGTGCCCCGCACGTCCACTCGACTTCGGTCAGTGCCGTCCACACCTCTGGATCGAACGTGCCCAAGAACTCACCCGAATCAATCGAGGCCCAGAAATTGATCGTTTGCACCAATATCGGATGAATAGGACTGAGCCGCAGCCATGGCCACACATCCGCATCCTGAGAACACTCGAAGGTGACGGACTGGTTCTCCAGGCGCTTGTGATTAAAGGTGTAAACGTCTGAAAACGGGCGCGGCATGAAGATAAATTCGCAGAACTTCCCTGCCCCCGCAATGGCAGATCGGAGCGCTTGACGCAGCGACCGCGCGATTCGGTCGCAGCCTGGGCTGATCCGACGTGTTGTCAGCCCTGAAACAAGGTGGTAGGTGCCCGCACAAGTTTCAGGACTAGGGTGCCTGCTCGCGCCCGATTCCTATTGGTTCAGACCCAGGGCACTTCCGCCCTACAGCTTACGGACGACACCTTGGCCGCAGCATCTGCTACCACCGCCAGTGAAGCCGCCCGCCGCTACGCCGGTGCGCTGTTTGATCTTGCGAAGGAAAAAGGGGAACTGGCGACGATCGCCGGGGATCTGAAAACCGTTGAAAGCCTCGCGGCGGACAGTGAGGATCTGACTCGCCTGCTCGAAAGTCCGGCCTTCGCGCGCGAGGACAAGGTGAAGGCGCTCGTCGCTGTCGCTGGGGAAGAGGGCCTGTCCAAGACTGCGACCAGCTTTCTCGGTACGATGGCCCAGAACGGTCGCTCCGGGGATCTGCTTGGTGCGGCGAGATATTTTGACGAACTTTATGCGAAAGAACGCGGCGTGAAGCGCGCGGTTGCTCGCACTGCCACTAAAATGAACGCTGATCAGCGTGCCCGGCTCGAGCAGGTGCTCGCCAAGGCCGTTGGCAGCGATGTAGAACTAGAGACGGAGGTCGACTCGGCCCTCGTCGGCGGCATCCAGCTGCGCATTGGATCAACTCTGATCGATGCCAGTGTGGCTGCTAAATTGGATCGTATGAACACCGCCATGAAGGGAGCGTAAGACGCC
>JANSXJ010000227.1 GCA_024743015.1 Hyphomonas sp.
AACCCCATTCACATCCAGACCGTGCGCGGTATCGGATATCGGCTTATGCCGGATTGACGTCCGGAGCCGGGAAAGGGCCATATCGATGTTGAAACTACACCACCTGCGCGTTGGGCGCTCGATCTTCACTGTTTGGATGCTGGAAGAGCTCGGCGCTGACTATGAATTGGACATCTATGACCGAAACGAGATGGGGCGCGCGCCGCCGGAGCTGAAAAAGGCGCATCCGCTCGGCAAATCACCGGTGATTGATGATGATGGCTTCATCCTCGCCGAGTCTGGCGCGATCGCACTCTATCTGCTCGACAAATTTGATCCGGATAATAGGTTTGGGCCGCCGTCGGACGCCAAGGGCCGCGCTGAATGGATGCAATGGCTGATGTATACCGAAGCCTCCGCGTTCGCGCCGATGTTGATGAAGCTCCTGCTCAGCCGCACCGAAGAGAAACCCCCAGTTTTCGACATGTTCGCAACCGGCGAAGTCGCGTTGCAACTTGGCTATGTGGAAGCCCAGCTTGCCGATCGCAAATATATTATGGGCGATGCGTTCTCGGCGCCGGATATTGGAATGACCTATATCGCCGAAATGGCCGAACGGCTCGGTGAGCTGACGCCATACCCGAAGCTGGCGGCCTATCTTGCCCGCAACAAAGCAAGGCCCGCCTTTCAGCGAGCCTTGGAGAAAACCGGCGGTTAAACCCTGATTTGCGTCATTTGATCTTTTAGATAGAGCTTCTCCCGCTTCAGGCGCTGGAGCTCCATCGCGCATGGATTAGGGCGCTTGTGTTCGGCCTCCACCCGTTCTTCGAGCTGGTTGTGATGGCGCTCAAGCGCGCGCAATCTAGCTGCGTACCTTGGGCTCGGGACAGATCCACCTTCATTTTCCCAGCGCTCTACATCTGGCATCAGAACCTCCTAGCTTTTACCCCGGCGAATACGGCGGCGGCGCCAGCCGCGACGAGATTCAGGCTTTGGGGTCGGCTCTGCCGTGACAAAACCGTCGACATGGCCGATCGCATTTACGGGCAATCTGGACCGACCCGACATCGCGCCCGTGTGAGAGGCCGACAAGCTGGTATTGGTATCAGTGCTATACATCATTTCGTCCTTTCATCTTGACTGCAGCAGAAATTGGTTCAGATAGGTGATAATTCCAATCTAAAGATACTCAATTACTGATAGCTAAGAACTATTGATGCGCCCGACCCTTCGCCAACTTCAATACATTGTCGCCGTTGCCGATACGGGTCGATTTCACGAGGCTGCCAAACGTCTTCACGTGAGTCAGCCCAGCCTCTCTGCGCAAATCGCGGAAGTCGAAAAGCAACTCGACGTTCAGCTGATCGAGCGCGGGAGGAGCGGCGCACTGATGACGCCCCTCGGAGCCGAGTTCGTACGACGGGCCAAGCTCATCCTGCGCGATGTCGAGGATTTGAAATCGTCCATGCAAGTCGGCGAAGGGGCGTTTGCCGGGCGCATACGACTGGGTGTCTTGCCATCGGTTGGGCCTTACCTGCTGCCGCCAGTTGTCACCGACTTGCACCGCACCTATCCCAATCTGCGACTGATTATTCAGGAACACTGGGCCAGCGATCTGGATCGCCTGGTCAAGGAAGGCGCGCTCGATTGCGCGATCTCCACGCCGGAAACCCACAAGGATCTCACGCGTGAGCTGCTCTTCGAAGAGCCGCTCTGGATGTGCACAGCGCCCGACGACCCCCTCGCCGGAGACGGGGCTATAGAAGTCGATGCCTTGAAGGGCAGAGAATTGCTCAGCGTCGGCCAGAGCCTTCGCCTCAATGGTACGATCGAAAAGCTGGCCGAGATTGCCGGGGCGCGCATGAGCGGCGTCTTTACGGGGACAAGCCTCGACGCCATTCGGCATATGTCAGCGACGGGCGCAGGGATCGCCATCCTTCCGGCGATCTATGCCATAGCTGAGGCGCGGCGCGACGCAGACCTTGTGCTGCGCCCGCTCGACCATTCACTGGCCCGGCGGGCGGTCTCCTTGGTCTGGCGACCGACCTCCCCGCTTGAACCGAGCTTTCGGAAAATCGCCGAGATCCTGCAGGAGGACGCACGGGCCATTCTGGGCGAATCCAGCACCTGACCACAACTCTACCCAAGGCGCGTGGGTCCGCTTATAGATTCTGCTTGAATGCGGACCTGGTAATGAGAACCTGTATCGATGAGTAGTTTTCGCCTGCGCGATTATACACCCAAGAGCCTGTACGGCCGGCTTGCGACCTTGGTGGCGCTGCCTGTGATCGCGATTTTTGCGATCTTCTCGCTCTATTACTACCAAGAGCACATTCGCGATGTGAACGAGAAGCTGTCACAATCGATTGCCCGCGAAGTCGGGTTGATCGTCGATATTTGCAGTGCCTCTGAAGGCATGCCAAGCGCTGAACAACAAATCGAACGGCAGCTAGGCCTCCGATTTGACTGCGCTTATGAAAATGAAATGACCTGGCCGGAAAACGCCCGCGCCCGATTTGGATATGACGATGTTCTACGCGGTCAAATGCAGGCTGTGACCAATTATGAGTTCCAAGTGCGCGCGATCCAGGCGGGCCGCGTGCTCGATTTCAGACATCAGGCGGATGGCGAGACGATCCGCGTCGTGGTTGACCGAAAACGCGCGCTGGCGGCGAATACACACTTCACCATCGTCTGGGTCTTGCTCGGCGCGTTATTCATGCTCGCCCTCGCGTTTGCCTTCTTGCGCAATCAGGTTCGCTCCATCCTGCGCCTCACAGAGGCGGCCAAAGCATTCGGGCGCGGACGGGAAATGCCGGGCTTTCGTCCAAGTGGCGCGACGGAGATTCGCGATGCCGCACGCGCGGTCACGGATATGCGCGCCCGCCTCACCGCATTTACAGACCAGCGCACGGCCATGCTCGCAGGCGTAAGCCATGATCTCCGCACGCCGCTGACGCGGCTGAAACTTCAGCTCGCAATGATGGAACAGTCCGAGGAGATTACCGGCGCGCGTGCAGATCTCGACGACATGTCGAAGATGCTGGACGAATACCTTGCCTTTGCGAGCGGCGAAGAAGGCGAGCGCGCTGAAAACCTGAGGCTCGACCATATTGCGCGTACTGTGGCTGAGCGGATCGATGGGGCGCAGGTTCTGGACGCTCCTGAGATCAGTGTTACCGCACGTCCAATGGCCCTGACCCGGACACTGTCGAACCTGATTTCAAACGGCGTCGGCTATGGCGATCGCTGTCAAGTGAAGCTGGTCAAAGGTCCGCGTATGGCCGAGATTCTGATCGATGATGATGGCCCCGGGATTGCCGAAGACAAGCGCGAAGACGCATTTCGCCCCTTCCATCGCCTCGATGACGGACGCTCTCAAAACGTTGCCGGCACCGGTTTGGGCCTGACGCTGGCGCGCGATTTTGCCCGCAGCCATGGCGGCGATATCCGGCTGGAGGACAGCCCATTGGGCGGTCTCAGGGTCCGATTGAGGCTACCGTATTAGACGTCGGGTCGGCCTGGGTCTTTTTTTTCCCGCGGCGCGCACTGATCCATTCGAGGCGCTCTTCAATCTTGATCAGTTCAGCATCCAATGCCGCCATAGTTCGGCTGAGATCAGGGCTCGTTTCCTGACGCCAGGCGCGTTCGGCCTGAGCGATCGCCCAGCCCAGTGCTGCAATCTGCACGCCCCGGGGCAGTTTACTCGCACCATCGAGTCCAGCACAGGCCAGCGCCCATTTCGCCGTCGCCGCTCGGGCCTTTAGGCGCAGCGCCAACCCTTCGAGAGACCGATCCCGCCAGCGCAGATAGGACATGGCGCCGTCGCGCAGATCTTCCATCGCTTCGAACCGCATCATAACGACGTCGAACAGGCGCGTGCGCGCGGTTTCATCGGCATCAAACGAGCCTTCGCTCATCGCGCCATCAAACAGGGGTTCGATCGCCAGTGTCAGGTCTTGCTTGTCTGCAACACCATGAAAATCCGCAAGTTCGAGACCCGCCTCGCTAGCAATGTCTGCAAGCGTCAAGCGATCCCATTTTTCCGTTTCCGCCAGCTTCAGCGCGGCCCGAGCGCCTTTCTGGATGATTTTGCCGGTCTTCATTCTGTCTCCCTCGACAGTTC
Organism: Hyphomonas sp.; assembly: GCA_024743015.1. Lineage (GTDB taxonomy): Bacteria > Pseudomonadota > Alphaproteobacteria > Caulobacterales > Hyphomonadaceae > Henriciella. Next base: position 4,106 of record JANSXJ010000227.1, read on the forward strand.
AGTGTCGCGGTCTATCGCAGCGCCGATGGCTTGCTTGAATATAGATGGCAATGCGGCGTCCGACATCAAGACTTCCAGCGCTGCCTGCGTCACACCGTTCGGCGACGTCACATTGCGGCGCAGGGTTGCGGCGTCTTCCTCAGATGACTCCATAAGCGCGCCAGCGCCTTCCACTGTTTTTCGTGCGAGGCGCATCGCCATATCCGGATCGAGCCCGTGGGCCGCTCCTGCAGCCGCCATCATTTCCGCGAGCAGAAAGCCATAGGCGGGGCCGCATCCGGACACCGCCGTTGCAGCAGGGAGCAAGTCTTCGCCAATTGGTCCCTCAACCGCGCCCAATGGCGTCAGCAATGATTCCAACACCTTTATAGTTTCGGCTGAGGTCTCGGGTTTGGTGCAGAGGATCGTCACGCCCTTGCCCACAAGGCCAGGCGTGTTTGGCATCGCACGAGCGACAAGCGACGTGCCTAGCTTGGCTTCCAATGTCGCCAGCGATACGCCCGCCATGACGGACAGGACCCGGGTTTGCGGTCCCACGCGCTGAGCGATGGTCGGAGCAAGATCGCCAAATACTTGCGGTTTAACGGCCACGACCAACAGATCTGCAGGCACAGCTTCTGGGTTTACACGTACGCGCCCGCGCTCAGCCCAGTCGGAGACGGTCTCAGACGGATGCGGGTCGACAATATCAATCCCGCCCGAGAAACCGGCTTTCAACCATCCGCCGGTTAGAGCAGAGCCCATCCGGCCAGCACCGATCAGTGTTATGTTCTGTGTCATCGTCTCGCTACGTCCTGCGATAATCCTTCAGGTCTTTCGCCATTTGCGACGGCCTTAGCCCTTTTCCAGCCAGAAGTCGCTTGAAATCAGGGCCATGGTCAAAATGCTGCAGCTGGCGATGATAGTAGTTTACATATTCGAGCGCTGCGAGCACGGCGGCAAAGGTTGCAACACCCTGATCCCAGCCTGAGTTGAAAAAACTCTGGTGCATCCAGGCAACGACCACCGTGACAACGGCTAAGGCAGTCAAGAACAGCGCCGGTCCCTGACATAGGGAAATCGGGCGCATCGCCCCGGAGAACTCATAAGATCGATCTTCAAGATGCTTGAGCTTGGCCCGCCAGTAATAGGCGCCAATGAGCAATAGGAACATCATCGGAATGAACGCGACAAGCGACACCCAACTCGGGCTCCAGCGCGCCAGCATGATCAATATTACCGGCAGGAGCAGCACGTTTCCGGCTTCCATTTTCCAATAGCCCGACAGGCGTCGTTTGAGTGCGGCCGCAGCCATGGCGCGCGGCCTTAGGCTTCACCCGCCGTTTCGAACAAGGCCGCTTCCAATGCCTCTCGAGGGGTCTTGCCTGCCCAGATCACGAAGTTGAAAGCCGGGACGAACATGTTCACCGCGTCGAGCCCCGCCGCGATTACCGCTCGGATTTCACCGACATCCGGTTCGACCCGGTCCAGCATGGGCAGCGCATGACGAAAAATGATCACGCCCTCATCCGCCCAATAGTCGAAATGTCCGAGCCAGAGACGCTCATTGGCCATCATTACGAGTTCGGCGATGGCTGCGCGCCGTGATTCCGTTGGCTTCACATCCAGCGTGATCGAGAAGTGCAGAGCTGGCGGTTCATGGCGATGCGCAAACATACCGCCCATGTCACCCCATTTCGAAGCCGTGATGCACTGAAGCGTGTCATCTTCTTCGTCCCGTTGAAAATCCCAGCCGGCCTCGGTGAGGCAGCTTTCGACAAGCTCAAGCGCATCGCTCTCAACTGTCTGGGAACGGTCTAAGGATAGGCTCATGGGCTCCCCCTTCCGAATCAAGTCAGGCCTTCTTGCCTTGGGGTAAGGCTAACCATGCCCGACTCAGCGCGCAAGAGTCTTGGTTAAAAAGCAGTGGACA
>JANSXJ010000101.1 GCA_024743015.1 Hyphomonas sp.
CATAATAAAAGGATGATTGCGCCAAGACACCACTAAAAAAGTGTCAGGACATATTTTTCGCTTTTAGATCAAACCCATAATCGGTGCCGCGATCAGCAGACCGACGCCAAGGATCAGGCGATAGATCACAAAAGGCAAGAAACTCATCCGTTTCAACAGCGTCATCAAGGCATGAATCGATGCGATGCCTGACCCGAATGCAATCAGCGCGACGATCAAGCCATCCTGGAGCGTCACCACACTTCCGGTCGTTTCCGCATCGAGCAGCCCGTACGCGCCGTACAATCCCGCCGCCGCGAGGATGGGCGCCCCGATCAGCATGGAGAACCGCGCCGCCTCGGTCCGCTCATAGCCGAGGGCTCGCGCCGCCGTCATCGTAATGCCTGACCGGCTGGTTCCCGGGATGATCGCGGCAATCGCCTGGGTCGCACCGATCAAGGCGGCATGGCCAAGCGTCATGTCAGCTTCTGTCCGGTCCTTGCCGCCAGCCACATCCGCCCACCATAAGAGCAACCCGAACCCGATCGTGGCGGCGGCGACGGTCCAAACACTCCGCAGCTGGTTCTGAAGTGTTTCAGGCAGCAACACTTCATATGACACAGCCGCCATGACGGCGATCGGGGTTGCAACAATGATACAGAGCGCCAGATTCGCGCCGCGAGACAGCGGCGCGGATCTGAATCCCGCACCGACAAGTTCGAACCCGCCGGCAATCGCGGCCAGGACGTCTTTCCTGAAATAGATGAGCATGGCGAGCAGCGTCCCGAGATTGGAGACTGCATTGATCAGCAACTCATCGCGCCCTTCCAGGGTGAAATAGTTGGCGGCCAGCAATACATGTCCGGACGACGAGATCGGTAACCACTCTGTCAGGCCCTGCAGGACTGCGATGATAAAAAGCTGAAGAAGTGACATGGCAAATCCCAAACCGCCGCGTTGCCTTTGCCAATCGCACAATTCGGGGGGCGATGCACCAGATTTGATTATATATCATTTTGATGGATATTATAGAAACAACAGGCTTCGACCATCCAAAACGCAGCTCATCTGCACCATTATAATATCATTTTGATATTTATAGGTCAAAATCACCCTTGCAGCCCCCTAATACCCATCGCATAAGCAAGGCTCTTTCCCTTGGAGGCGATAATGGCAGAAAAAATGCTGCAATTCATCAAAGTTGACCGCGCCATGCCGAAAAAGCGGGCTGCAAAGACGCGCAAAGGGGACTTTAAAGAGATTTACGGCAATTACGCCGTCAAAAGCGCCAAGTCGCAAGCCGCTCGCTGTTCGCAGTGTGGTGTTCCATTCTGCCAGCAGGGTTGCCCGCTCTCCAACAATATCCCGGATTGGCTAAAGCTCGCGGCCGAAGATCGCCTCGAGGAAGCTTATGCGGTCTCCAGCGCAACCAATAACATGCCCGAAATCTGCGGTCGTATCTGTCCGCAGGATCGCCTGTGCGAAGGCATCTGCACCATCGAGCAATCTGGCCACGGTACAGTTACCATTGGATCGATTGAGCGCTACATCACCGACACAGCCTGGTCAAAAGGCTGGATCAAGCCGATCAAGCCGCCGCGCGAGCGCACGCAATCGGCCGGTATTATCGGTGCTGGGCCCGGCGGTCTCGCCGCGGCGGAGCAGTTGCGTCGCAAAGGTTACCAGGTCACCGTCTATGACCGCTATGATCGCGGCGGCGGCCTGCTGGTCTACGGCATTCCAGGCTTCAAGCTTGAGAAGGACATCGTCGAGCGCCGCATCAGGCATCTTGAAGACAGCGACATCACGTTCAAATTCAATTGCGAAGTCGGCAAAGACATCACTCTGACAGAGATCCGCGACACGCACGACACAGTGCTTATCGCTACGGGTGTCTACAAAGCCCGCGATCTGAAAGTTCCAGGGGTTGGCGCTGACGGCGTGTTCCCGGCGCTTGATTACCTGACGGCCTCGAACCGGACCGGCCTGGGCGACAGCGTCGAGGCATTCGAAGACGGCACATTGAATGCGGCTGAAAAGCGCGTCGTGGTGATTGGCGGCGGCGATACCGCCATGGACTGTGTCCGCACAGCGGTGCGCCAGGGCGCGAAATCCGTCACCTGCCTCTACCGCCGCGACCGCGCTAACATGCCGGGCTCGCAACGCGAGGTGGCAAACGCAGAGGAAGAAGGCGTAAAGTTCGAGTGGCTGTCTGGTCCTGAGGCCGTTCTCCACACCAAAGCAAACAAGGTCAAAGGCGTGAAAGTTCGCCGCATGCGCCTCGGTGCGCCGGACGCGTCTGGCCGGCAGTCGCCAGAGAAGACCGACGACACGGTCGATATGAAAGCCGACATGGTGATCAAAGCGCTTGGTTTTGACCCGGAGGATCTGCCTGTTTTGTTCGACGAACCGGCACTGCGCGTGAACCGTTGGGGCGCCATCCAGGTGGATTTCAAATCGATGCAAACCAGCCTGCCGGGTGTCTACGCAGCTGGCGATATTGTCCGCGGCGCATCTTTGGTTGTCTGGGCGATCGTCGATGGCCGCGACGCTGCAGAACAGATGCACAGCGCCATGCGCGCGGCAGCGAAACAACAAAAAGCAGCGGCGGAGTAGATCATGGCAGTTGAGGGTAAATGCCTGTGCGGGTCTGTGCAGTTTTCAGTCGAAGACGTGCACGAGATTGATGTCTGTCACTGCAATATTTGCCGCAGATGGAATGGCGGGCCTTTCGTAGGTGCGGATATTCGCGGCAGTGTGACCTTCCAGGCAGACAATACGTTGACCTGGTATGCGAGCTCTGAATGGGCCAAGCGCGGGTTCTGCAACAAATGCGGCGCCTCGCTTTTTTACAAGCTCAATGACCAGGACGATTTCTGGTCCATCAGCGCGGGTCTGCTCGATCTGCCCGCAGGCCTGAGCATCGGCAAGGAAATCTTCGTCGATGAAAAGCCTGACTATTACAATTTTTCTGGAGACCAGCCTCGCTATACCGGGCCGGAATTCCTCGCGATGATCCAAGGACAAAACGATGAGTAAATTTGTCGACACTTATCTTTCCAATCGTGACCGTCTGATCGACGCGCATGCCTATAATCCGGAAGACGAGCATAGCGCTTGCGGCGTCGGTCTCGTTGCGGCGCTTGATGGCAAACCACGGCGCGAAATCGTCGAGATGGGGATCAAGGCACTCAAGAATGTCTGGCACCGCGGCGCCGTCGATGCCGACGGAAAAACCGGCGACGGTGCAGGCATCCGAGTCGAAGTTCCGCAGGAATTTTTCCGGTATCAAGTCAGCCGTTGTGGTCATAACCCAACCGATGATCCGATTTGCGTCGGCCAGATCTTTCTGCCGCGTACGGACCTCGGACAGCAGGAAGCCGCGCGGGCCATCGTTGAGACTGAGATCCTGCATTTCGGATTCTATATCTATGGCTGGCGTCAGCCGCCGGTCGACGTCTCGATCATTGGCCAGAAGGCGCAGGATACGCGCCCTGAAATCGAACAGATCATGTTCCGCGATGATCAGGGCCGCGACCCTGAAGCGTTGGAGCGGGCGCTCTATATCTGCCGTCGCCGCATCGAACGGCGCGCGCGAGAAGCCGGAATTCCCAGTTTCTACATCTGCTCGCTCAGCCACAAGTCACTGATCTATAAGGGCATGTTCCTGGCTGAGGATATCGACAATTTTTATCTGGACCTGCGCGATGAGCGGTTTGAGTCCGCGGTGGCGATTTATCACCAGCGCTACTCGACCAACACCTTCCCACAATGGTCGCTGGCCCAGCCCTTCCGGATGCTCGCGCATAATGGCGAGATCAACACGTTGCGGGGCAACCTGAACTGGATGAAGAGTCACGAGATCAAAATGGTCTCAGGCACATTCGGTGACTATGTTGATGACATCAAACCCGTTGCGCCTCAGGGCAGCTCAGATTCCGGCGCGCTCGACGCGGTGTTTGAAATCCTGTGCAAGGCGGGACGAACGGCCCCGATGACGAAAGCTTTGCTGATTCCGGAAGCCTGGTCGAAACGCGCTTCGATCATGCCCGAAAAGCATGCTGCACTTTACGCTTACTGCAACTCCGTGATGGAGCCGTGGGACGGCCCGGCTGCGGTGTGTGCGTATGACGGTCGCTGGGCCGTGGCAGGACTGGACCGCAATGGCCTGCGCCCGCTGCGATATGCCCTCACGGGAGACGGTATCCTGGCAGTAGGTTCGGAAACCGGTATGTGCCCTCTGTCCGGGCATGACGTGGTCCGCCGCGGACATGTCCAGGCTGGCGGCATGATTGCCGCGGATCTCGAAACCGGGAAATTCTATGAGCACGAAGAGATTGTCGACGAGCTCGCAGCCGAACACCCCTATGAAAAATGGCTTGAAAATGTGCGCGATCTCGATCCCGAGATCGGTCCCGGCCCAGAGCCGCGCATGTTCGAAACCGAGCAATTGTTGCGCCGTCAGAAAGTCTCCGGCTTCACCCTGGAAACGCTGGAACTGATCCTCGCGCCCATGGCCGAGAACGGGAAGGAAGCAATTGGGTCTATGGGCGATGACAGCCCGGTCGCAGTCCTGTCAGAACAGTTCCGTCCGCTCAGCCACTTCTTCCGCCAGAATTTCAGCCAGGTGACGAACCCCCCGGTCGACCCTCTGCGCGAAGATCGGGTCATGAGCCTGAAAACCCGGTTCAAGAACCTTGGCAACGTGCTGGTCACCGACAAGACGCAGCAGGATGTGTTCGTCCTGGAGAGCCCTGTTCTCTCGACGGGCATGTATGAGCGCCTCTCCAAAATGCTGGGCGACAGCGTGCAGGTGATCGACTGTACGTTCGATCTCGCCGCCTCAACCGGCGATGGTCGCGCCCTCAAAGAAGCGCTGGCGCGGATTCGACAGGAAGCCGAAGATGCCGTCCGCGCGGGCCGCGAGCATATTGTCCTGACCGATGAAAATCAGGGTGATACGCATGTTGCGATCCCGATGATCCTCGCGACAGGCGCGGTCCATTCTCACTTGGTCGCGCAGGGGCTTCGAACCTTCTGCTCACTGACAGTGCGCTCGGCAGAATGTATCGACACACACTATTTCGCCGTTCTGATTGGCGTCGGCGCCACCTGTGTGAACGCTTATCTGGCGCAGGATGCGATTGCCGACCGTCACGCGCGCGGCCTGCTGGGCGACATCACGCTGGGCGAAGCCGTCCTCAACTTCAAGAAAGCGATCGAAGCTGGCCTGCTAAAGATCATGTCGAAGATGGGGATTTCAGTCATCTCGTCTTATCGGGGCGGCTACAATTTTGAAGCACTCGGCCTGTCTCGCGCTTTGGTTGCGGATTATTTCCCGGGTCTGTCCAGCCGGATTTCCGGTCTGGGTCTGGCGGGCCTGGAAGAAAACGCTGTGTCCCGCCACGAAGACGCATTCGACGAGGACATTGTCGCGCTTCCCGTCGGCGGGTTCTATCGCCTGCGCGCCCGTTCGGAGCCGCACGCACTGGATGGCAATCTGATCCACATGCTGCAAGCGGCCTGCGATCGCGACGAGTATGCCTTGTTCGAAAAGTATGCGAGCGCCGTGAACAATCGCGAGCAACCCATTCAGTTGCGAGACCTGCTGGATTTCAAGCCCGCAGGCCCGGCTGAACCGCTCGAACGGGTCCAGTCGGTCAATGAAATCCGCAAGCGCTTTGTGACGCCAGGCATGTCCCTCGGCGCCCTTAGCCCGGAGGCACATGGCACGCTCAACGTTGCGATGAATCGCATTGGCGCCAAGTCTGTCTCGGGCGAAGGCGGCGAAGTGCGCGAGCGTTATCGCCCGCTGCCCAATGGCGACAATATGAATTCCGCCGTCAAGCAGGTCGCCTCTGGTCGCTTCGGTGTCACGGCGGAGTATCTGAACAATTGCCGCGAAGTTGAAATCAAAGTCGCTCAGGGCGCCAAGCCTGGCGAAGGCGGACAATTGCCTGGGTTCAAAGTGACAGAATTTATCGCCAAGAACCGACACGCCACGCCGGGAGTGACGCTGATCAGCCCACCGCCACATCACGATATCTATTCCATCGAAGATCTGGCGCAGCTGATCTATGACCTCAAGCAGATCAACCCGGATTGCCGGGTCTGCGTGAAACTCGTCGCGCAATCCGGCGTCGGGACCGTCGCCGCCGGAGTTGCCAAAGCCAAGGCGGACATCATCCTGATTGCTGGCGGTGTCGGCGGAACGGGGGCCTCGCCTCAGACAAGTATCAAGTATGCTGGCCTGCCCTGGGAAATGGGCCTCGCGGAAGCCCACCAGGTGCTGAGCCTCAACAATCTGCGTGACAAGGTCACCCTGCGCACGGATGGCGGTCTGCGGACCGGGCGGGACATTGTCATCGCGGCTATGCTTGGCGCTGAAGAGTACGGTATTGGCACGGCATCGCTCGTTGCGATGGGCTGCATCATGGTGCGGCAGTGCCATTCGAACACCTGTCCCGTCGGCGTGTGCACGCAAGACGAGTCGCTACGCGCCAAATTCACCGGAACGGCCGACAAAGTCATCAACCTGATGAGCTTTATCGCCGAAGATGTACGCCGGATCCTGGCATCGCTCGGCCTCAACTCACTTGATGAAGCCATTGGCCGGACCGACTTGCTGGCACAGGTTTCGCGCGGCGCGCCGCATCTGGATGACCTCGACCTCAATCCGCTGCTGGTCCAGGTCGATACGGCAAGCGCGATCGAGTATCAGCCAGACCGTCGCGAAGAGGTTCCGGATACGCTGGATGCGCAAATCCTGCGCGATGGCGATCCGTTCTTTGCGCGCGGCGAGAAAATGCAACTCACCTATGAGGTGCAGAACGTCCAGCGCTCCATCGGTGCGCGCGCCAGTTCTGCGATTGTCCGCAAGTTCGGGGAACGGGCTTTGCCGGAGGGTCGCCTGCACGTGCGCCTGACCGGGAGCGCCGGACAGTCGCTTGGTGCTTTCTCGACCCAGGGCTTGCTGCTGGATGTGATCGGCGACGCAAATGACTATGTCGGCAAAGGTCTCTCTGGCGCGACGATCCAGCTGCGCCCGCCGACAGACGCATCTTACTCAGCCGGTGAAAACACGATTATAGGCAATACTTGCCTCTATGGCGCAACCAGCGGTCATCTCTATGCCGCCGGTCAAGCCGGTGTCCGGTTCGCGGTCCGCAACTCGGGCGCTGAAGCGGTGGTGGAAGGCTGCGGGGCCAATGGCTGTGAGTATATGACGGGCGGCCGTGTCGCCATCCTTGGCTCGATTGGCGATAATTTCGGGGCGGGGATGACGGGTGGCGTTGCTTATATCTGGGACCCGGAAAGCAAGTTCGTGCACGTCGCAAACCCAGACGCCATCGACTGGTATCCGCTGACCGACATGGATCAGAAACATATCGATGTTTACCTGATGATGCTTGAAATCCACGTCGAACGGACGGGCTCGCAACGCGCCGCGGACTTGCTCAAGGAATGGCCACAAACCCTCAGTGAAACGCTGATGATTGTGCCAAAAGAGATCGCCGATCGTGTCTTTGGTGAAAAAGAGCAGAAAAAGGCCGGTTAAGCACGCAGTTTAGGGCCTTGCACTTCGCCCCGGACCTCCCCACCTTGGCGGTCGAGAGAGTGAGAAAATAGGTACCCGTCTGGATGAGCAAACGCGATTATTATGACGTGCTCGGCGTTGACCGAACTGCAGATGAAAAGGCGCTGAAGAGCGCCTACCGCAAACTTGCGATGAAGTATCACCCGGACCAGAATCCGGATGATGCCGAAGCCGAGGCCGCGTTCAAGGAAGTTGGCGAGGCATATGCCATTCTGTCCGACCCTGAAAAGAAGGCGGCCTATGACCGGTTCGGACATGCTGCCTTTGAAGGCGGTATGGGCGGCGCTGGCGGCGGTAATCCATTTGGCGGCGGCGACCCGAACGACATTTTCCAGGATATTTTCAGCCAGGTCTTCGGCGGCAACCCGTTCGGCGGTGGACGCCAACGCGGCGGGCCACAGCGCGGCGCCGACCTGCGCTATGATATGGACATTTCGCTGGAAGACGCATTTGCAGGCAAAGAGACCACAATCAACGTGCCGTCCGCGGTCGATTGCGGCACCTGTGACGGATCCGGCGCAGAACCTGGCACCAGCCCGGAAACTTGCCCGACCTGCCAGGGCGCCGGACGCGTCCGCGCGCAGCAGGGCTTCTTCTCCATGGAACGCACGTGCAATCGCTGCGGCGGCAAGGGCCAGGTGATCGCGAAGCCATGCAAAACCTGCCGCGGTGCCGGACAGGTCCAGGAAGACCGACAATTGTCCGTCAAGATCCCTGCAGGGGTCGAGTCCGGTATGCGCATTCGTCTGACCGGCGAAGGCGAACCCGGCACGAAAGGCGGCCCAAAAGGCGACCTCTACATTTTCGTCAATGTCGATGAACACGATATTTTCGAACGCGATGGACCAAATCTGTACTGCCGCACACCGGTTTCCATGGTCTGCGCAGCGCTCGGCGGTGAAGTGGAAATCCCGACCATTGATGGCGGCCGCGCCCGCGTAACCGTCCCCGAAGGCGCTCAGACAGGCCGCAAGCTTCGCCTGCGCGGCAAAGGCATGCCAAGCTTGCGCGGCAATCACCAGACGGGTGATCTCTATATTGAAATGTTCGTCGAAACCCCGCGCAATCTCTCGGCCCGCCAAAAGGAAATCCTGCGCGAGTTCTGCGATTGCTCCGGCAAGGACTGCAACCCGGAATCAGAAGGCTTCATGGGCCGCGTCAAGAAATTCTGGGATGACATTAGCGGCGAAGACGAAGCAACGAAGCACTAATCAAACACTTGCTCCGCGGCCCCGGACATGATCCGGGGCCTCCCGCAACAAAATCTGCACGCACGTTTTACGAGGTCCCGGATCAAGTCCGGGACGACGGATTATTTGGTCACCCGCGCCACATGGTCCCCAATCGCGAGCGCTGAGGTCAGGCCGGGGCTTTCAATGCCGAGCAAGTTGATCAGGCGGCCTCCAGACTCGTTCTGGATCATGAAATCCGCCGGAGCCTCCCCCGGGCCGACGAGTTTCGGGCGGATGCCGGCATAGTCAGGAGAGAGGTGTTCCAGGCGCAGGTCCGGCCAGAAGGCTTGCGCCGCTTGATGAAACTTTTGCGCCAGGGCATCCGGAACCGAATAATCAAACGGTGCCTCGGCACTTTCCGGCAACCATTCCACGTCCGGTCCGAGCCGTCCGCGCCCGGCAAGATCCAGCGTCAGATGCGTCCCGAGCCCTGCCGCACTCGGCATCGGATAGATCAGATGTCGAAACGGGACTTTTCCAGACACCGAAAAATAGTGCCCCTTGGCAAAGCGGGGCTTCGGCAACGCGTCCACGTGCGGGCCTTCAATTGCTGCGGCGAGGCGCACCGCCGCCAGGCCCGCAGCATTGATCACCAGATTTGCCTCTGCGTCGTATGGCGCTTCTTGATCATCGCTGACAATGCGGAGCTGCGCCCCGGTTTCGCTCACGCGTCCTGACAGGACCTTGCTGCAATACGCAATCGCGCCGCCCGCCTGCTCAAAATCGCCGAGCAGAGAGAGATAGAACGCATGGCTGTCAAAAATACCTGTCTCACGCGAGTGAAGGGCGGCATCGACTGTGCGCGGCAAAGCCGGTTCAAGCGCGCGCGCCTCTGCACCAGTGAGGAGGCTCATCCCTTCGACACCATTCGCCGCGGCCTGTGCGTCCAGGGCTTTCAGGCGATCGACCTCGTCAGCGCCGCTCGCCACAATCAGCTTGCCGCATTTAGCGTGATCAATCTTGCGGGCCTCCAGATAGGCATACAGCTTGCGCCGACCTTCGACGCAAAACCGCGCCTTGTTCGAACCCGTCTTATAATAAAGACCCGCATGGATGACTTCGGAATTGCGCGCCGAGGTCTGCTCCGCGATCCGCGTGCCGCGTTCCAGCAGGACCACATCCCGACCCTGCTGCGCCAAGGCCCGCGCGCAGGCGAGACCGATCACGCCGGCGCCGATGACCACAGTGTCGAGTTTCATCCTTGTACGCCTCAGGCCGCCACGACGAAGGTCGAGATCACCTTCTTCAGGCCCGCCTTTTCGAAAGCGACGGTGAGCTTGGTGCCATTGGCGTCCATGACTTTGCCATAGCCGAATTTCTCGTGGAACACGCGCTGGTTCAGCTTGAAGCCGGAATGTCCGGATTCGGATGCGACCAGGGTGGCCTTGCCATCAATCACGGGGCCGGAATCGTAGCTATTGCCCGCATTCTCTTTCAACCGCTTCCAGCCGGGAGAATTGTAAGAGCTGCGTTCCCCAAGGTCTTCGACCGTGCCTGTGAAGCCGTCTTCGCCGCCAGGAATGGAGGAATAACCGGTCTCGGCTTCGGCCTCGACATGCTCATGCGGCAGCTCGTCAACAAACCGGCTTGGCAGAACCGATTGCCAGCGCCCGAAAATCTGACGATTGGCGACGAAGGAAATTCGGCACACCTCGCGGGCGCGGGTGATCCCGACATAAGCAAGACGCCGCTCTTCCTCGAGGCCTTTCATGCCGCTTTCATCGAGGCTCCGGCGCGACGGGAATACTTCCTCTTCCCAACCCGGCAGGAAGACAAGCGGCCATTCCAGGCCCTTGGCACCGTGAAAGGTCCGGATCTGAACCTCGTCCCCATCGGAATTGCCACCGGCATCCATCACCAGTTCAACATGCTCCAGGAAGCCGGTCAGATTGTCGAACTCGCCCATCGCATTGATCAGCTCTTTCAAGTTATC
>JANSXJ010000256.1 GCA_024743015.1 Hyphomonas sp.
CGCAAAGAAATGGAAGCCCCGGAAAAAGTGAGCGGAGACACCGGACGGTTACCTATGAGTTGTGTTGCGACGACCATCTAGTGGAACGATCCGGTCTTGAAAGCGCATAGCGCAGCGCGTGATATGCTGCGTTGGCATACCGCTTCTTGAGAAGCGCGACATTCGTGCGCTCGAGATGCAGATAGGTTCGCAACCGCCGTTTCTGGTGCGACGTGAGTATGTCAACGCGTTCGTCGTCCCTGGAAAGGTAACTGCGTATCAGAAGTTGGCACGCGTTTTCTATGTCTTGGCTGGATTTGCTTCGATGATGGAGTATCCGGGCGCCCTTGACCGGTATCGCCCTATAGCTTGCCCCGGCCAATCCCGCTCGGATGAAAAGCTCCATATCTTCCAATCTGCGATAGGCTGGGTCGAAGCCGCCAATCCTGTCCAGCAGGAACCGCCGGTTCGCAATGACCGTGGAACCTGGACAAAACCAGCACCCGCGGAAGAAATCATCGGCAGATCGAGAGGAAAGGGCGAAGCGTGTTCTAACCTCTGCTCCTCCTCGTCGTATCTCTTCCCAGCCGCACCCTTGAATACAGGAAGGTGTATTACGAAGATCGGGAAATCCACCTTCTCCAAGGGCATACCTGATCCGGTGCTTCAACGATCCTGGTATAAGTTCATCGTCGTAGTCGAGAAACGAAACGAGCGACGTCGTCGAGTGCTTCATACCAGTATTGCGTGCCGATCCGGCACCTTGGTTTCGCTCGTGCCGGACTATTCTGATCCTACCGGTCGTCATCGGTTCGATTGCGAATGCCAACGGCGAACAGTCGTCAACAACGACGACATCGCATTCGCACTTTTCGTTCATGATACTTGCAACGGCTGCATGCGCCTTTTGGATGGCATTTTCACTTGTTAGGTAAACCGGCAGGACGAAGGTAAGATAGGACATTACAGCGTATCAGTTCTCGATCTCGACGGCATGGACATCGTGTAGATCGTATCGAACGCGGCAGCCACGTCTTCCTCTCCCACGCCCATCCTACTTACGATTTCGATCGATGCCTTTCCGAATTCCCTCAATCTTTCCCTGTCAGAGCAAGCCATTTCCAGGATCTCGATGAACCCTGGCATATTCCTTGGATCAACGAACCAGCCGTTTTCGCCTTCGCGCAAAATCTGACGTACCGAAGGCTGATCGCTGGCCATTAAGCAGGCGCCTGAAGCGGCCCCCTCGATCAGAATACGAGGAAACCCTTCTCTCAGCTTAGTCGGCAAACAGACAATGTCAGCAGTCTGAAGAAGCTGCGGCATTTCGGCGTTGGGTACATGCCCGCAGTAGCGCATCCATGGGCTATCCCCCAATCCCCGCTGCTGGAGTGCCGCCTCAACATCTATGCGATCAGCATTCGTGCTGTCTACGTCCCCAGCAATCGTGAATGACACGTCTTCGTTGTTCCGGCGTACGGCTTGCGCAGCTTCGATGAATTCCAGCACCCCTTTGGCTGACAGCGGTCGGGACGCGAACAGAACGTGCACATGGCTCGATACCTGAGGAGTTGGCATCGGGTTTGGGCTGTACTTGGAAAAATCAATTCCCGCGCCCGGAAGAACATGTGCACGTGTCTCCTTGACGGCTCCAATCTTGATCAAGAACTGTGCGTCGTGCGCGTTTTCGAAGGCAGCGTGCACTTTCGTTCGGCGCGCAACCAACCGCAAACCTATTGAAACCAACCGCCTTTCGCTACGGCGCAACCAGTGTGTGCCCGATTCAAAAACCTTACCCAAGCCGGGGAATGTTTGAACCAGCCCGCAACGCTTCCTTATCGTCGAGAAGGCAAATGCCAATCCACCGTAGAGATTGGGTTTCATGGTGAGGGTGTGGACAACATCGGGCACCACCTCGCGCAATAGCTGGTGAAATTGAACGGCCACCTGAGCATCACGAACCGGTCGGAATCGGTTTGGGTCCAATCGGCATCTGTGCAGAACCACGTTTCGGGCAGTGAAGTCCGAGGCGACCTCGGCTCCAACGCCGTAGCAAATGTGAACGCGCCGTCCTCTGTTTATTTGAAATTCAAGTATATTTCTACGATGATCTCGAAAGTATCGCAGGTCGTTGACGAAGAATAGAATGACGCTCGGAGTAGACGACACAGTCTCTCCCGTCTTATCGGCCGTCTCTTCAATCATATTGCTAATTGTCACAAACACCTTGACGCGACCCAGATAGCGCAGCCACCACTTAAGTAAGCATCAAGTTGCCCACTATGTAACACTGTTTTTGAACAGCCAGCCCGTCCCGTGTCAACGACGGAGTGAAAGCCTGCCAGTTGGGCGGCGCAAAGGTCGGCCATTGATGGTCGCGCCGTGGCGCGGACAGCTTACAAGTAGAAAGGCTGTTCCAAGGCGCATTGGCGGGTTTTCAGGGGGCTGGGTCAGCCGCCACGAGCCGTCAAGCTGAAACAAAATCGTCAATCTTCACTGCGTCACTTGGCTGGTTATGCAGCTGGGTTGTGCCTGCGGGCCGCGACGTTTGCGCAGCTTGTGGGAGCGTGGGATAGGAACTAAACTGAGGGAGTTCATAACGGAGATTTCATGTCCCGGTGAAGTGGGGAGGAAAAAAGTCCTCCCGACGCAGATTCAACGATTGAGATGCGATGCCAAGGTTCCCTTGGCGCGCCTGTTGGATTGCGACCTCAGATCACACTGACACTTCAGGCCCGAGCGCCGCTCTTGGCCGCGACATGAAAGTCGACCCCAATGACACGGGACTATTCCGCATTTTTGCCGCCTCACATGAAAGGCGGTCGATCACAACGAACACGCACGCCACTGGAAACGCTCGGCTGGCAGCCCTATTTCGCGCAACAGATCGGCGTTGACGAGTTGGCCGGGACACCACCGGTCCGCATCATCGAAGTGCATCGCAATGCGCTTCATGTCGTCGGCGATGGCATCGACGAAACGATCCCACCCCTGCAGGATGCGACCGTCGGCGACTGGGTATTGCTCGATCGCGCGAAGCCGCAGTCCAGCCAGCTTCTTGAGCGCAAAAGCCTGATCAAGCGCCGCGCGCCGGGAACCGATCGGCAGGTGCAGCTGATCGCGGCCAACATCGACACGGTGTTCATCGTGTCGTCCTGCAATCAGGACTTCAACGTCCCGCGCCTTGAGCGATACGTGGCCCTGGCGTTCGAGGCCGATGTCACGCCAGTCATCGTGCTGACGAAGGCCGATCTGGTGTCCGACCCACAGAACTACGTGGACGGAGCCCGCGCCATCTCCGAACGAGTCGCCGTTGTCACCTTGGATGCACGCGGTGATGAGCCGGCGCAGAAGCTGGCGGCCTGGTGCCGGCCCGGCCAAACCGTTGCATTTCTCGGTTCATCTGGCGTCGGTAAGTCGACGCTGACCAACGCCTTGGCGGGCACGCAGTCGATCGCAACGCAGCCTATTCGCGAAGATGATGCCAAGGGCCGCCATACGACCACGCGGCGGCAATTGCATAAGGTCCCGGGCGGTTGTCTGGTGCTGGACACGCCAGGGATGCGCGAGCTGCAACTGACCGATGCAGCAGCCGGGATCGACGACGTCTTTGCCGATCTTCACGCCCTTGCGGCCCAATGCCGGTTCAACGACTGCCAGCACATCTCCGAGCCGGGCTGCGCCGTGCTGGCGGCGATTGAACGCGGCGAGATCGATGAAGCAAGACTGCGTCGATGGCGCAAGCTGAAGGCGGAAGAAGCGTTCAACTCGTCCAGTCTGGCCGAGCGCAGATCAAGGGACAAGGCGTTCGGCAAGATGGTGCGCCAGATCAAGAAGATCAAAGACCAGAAGGAAACGGGACGATGAGCGATCACAAGGCAGGCCGGATCGTCTGGCACGACCTCTTCACCGGCGACCGGCAAGGCGCCATGGCCTTCTATGAACGCATCGCCGGCTGGACCTACCAGATCGAGCACGCGACCGATTTCGCCTGGGGCGGTGGCGAGAAAGACTTCGTTCTCGCCGTTTTGGGCCAGGAAGCTGGTGCGGGATTTGCGGAAACACCACCCGAACTGAGCAATGGATGGATCGCCTATGTAGAAGTGCGCGATGTGGACGCAACTGCCGCGCGCGCCGAACAACTCGGAGGCGCAATCATACGCCAGCCCTTCGATGTGCCCGGCGTCGGGCGCAATGCGCTTTTGCGCGATCCCCTCGGTGCACTGATTGGCGTCTCCTTGTCGCGCCACAGCTTTCCGGCGCCGCGGCTTCAGTTTGGGCTGGAAGTGTATCTGTCCGATACTCCTGCATTTCCCCGGGCGTTCTACGGCCCCTTGTTCGGCTGGACACCGGACCCGCTCCATTCGGAAACGCAGGGCGGCATTGCCATTGCCGGGCCTTCGGGTGACGATCTTGCCGTGCAGTTGGCGGCAAAGGTCCCGGACGGTGAGCATGCCAGATGGGTTCCCAGCCTCAAGGTCACCAACGTTACGGATGCGTTGCGCAACGCAGAGCAAGCAGTCGCAGAACCGCTCGGCGACGTCCTTTCGGGACCTGCACAGTCGCGCTATCCGCTTTTGCGCGATCCGGACGGCGCGTTTCTGTGCTTGCAAAATGGCTAGAGCGATGTTTTCGCTGTGCGGACACCACACCCGCCACGAATTTTTTCGAAGGCACGTCTCATTGTCCAAGAATCAGCACGATGGCATCGCGCAGTGCGACGTCGCGAGAACCGGGGTCCAGTCCTGTGCCCATGCGGATCATCACATAGCCGTAGCCCAGTTCAATCTCGGGATCGGCGAATGCCATCGACCCGCCCGCGCCGGGCGTACCGAAGGCGGATGGTGACCCGATGGGGAGGTCGTCAAACGGTTTCATGAAGCCGAGAGAAAATGAGTTCTCGACCGTCAGGCTCATGTCCCGCACGCCACCCGACGGCTCGATGGCAGGGGCCTTCAGGGCATCAAGCGTTTCGGGACAAAGGCCGAGCTGTTTGCCGCCGGTGGCGAACTCCCCATAGAGCGCGGCAAGAGCGCGGGCTGTTCCAACGCCGCCACCCGCCGGAACCTCCAAATCGCGGGCATAGACGGTGTCCTTGTCGATTGAGATGGTCGTTCCCGGATTGACCATGGTCGAGCGAAATACGTGGCTCCACGGGTTCAGCACCTTCGGGATCATGGCCAGCGGAAGGCCGAAGATGGACGCCAGGATCCCGGGGTTGATCATCCGCGCAAGCCGTTCGTTCGGTATCTCCGGCGGCAGTCGAATGTAGAAATCGATCCCGAGCGGGGTTGCGATGTCCTCCTGAAACACCTGGCCGAGCGTGCGGCGCTGCGGGTCCACAAGGCGGATCAGCTCGCCCTCGTAAAAGCCAAGCGAGATGATGTGATATACGTAGTGTTGGCCGGGCGGCCATTCGGGGCGCTCGGCCTCC
>JANSXJ010000394.1 GCA_024743015.1 Hyphomonas sp.
AGGCCGGAGCGTGGCGCAGCCTGGTAGCGCATCTGGTTTGGGACCAGAGGGTCGTAGGTTCGAATCCTATCGCTCCGACCAGTTTCTTCAGAAGGACCGGTCTAAAATGGACGCTCGTATCTACAAGCCCGCCAAGACCGCCATGCAATCCGGTCGCGCCAAGACCAAAGATTGGGTCCTTGAGTTCGTGTCCAGCGCCAAACGGGTTTCAGACCCCGTTATGGGCTGGACCAGTATTGACGACATGACCGGCCAGGTCCGACTGCACTTTGACAGCCGGGAACAGGCCATCGCCTATGCGAAACGCGAAGGTCTGATCTTCTCAGTTGAAGAGCCTCGCGAGACCAAGCGCCTGGTTAAGTCATATTCCGAAAATTTCTCGGCTAATCGCAAACAGCCCTGGACGCACTAAACAAAAGCCGGGCCAGCTGCGAAATTGCTCAGATTGGGCAGGGCGGTAGCGATTTCTGCATCATTTAGCCCAAACCAGCGTCCGAGGGGTTCGGCGAATTGTTCGACAGATGTAGTGGGGATCAAACGACCACTGCCCGCGTCCTGAGCATGATCGAAATCATATGGCGGCATGTCACCAAAGATCTGACCGCCCTGGACCGCATCTCCGATAACGAAATGATGGCTGCCCCATCCGTGATCCGTGCCGTCACCATTGATCGCGAGTGTCCGGCCAAAGTCTGACGCCGTAAACAAGGTCACGTCGCTGGCAAGCCCGATTTCCTGCATCGCCTCATAGAATGCGACGACTCCCTGATCGATTTCGGTCTGAAGGCCGGGTAGATCATTGGCCTGATTGGAATGCGTGTCGAAACCCCCGATAGCGACAAAGAAAATCTGTCGGTTGGTCAGCAGCGAGTCGCGAATGGCAATTGTATTTGCGACGGCTTGCAATTGCTGACCGAGAAAGCTGCTTGGAAAGCCTGTTGCGAAAGGCTGGATCGAAGCAAAAGCCTCGTTGAACGTTTCATTCGTCGTCAGAGCGGTCCGCATCGCGTTGGAAACATCGCGATCGATGAGGTTTGAGGACGTGAAATCCATCGCCTCGAAATGATCACGCAGTTTCTGATAGATCGCTTCGCCTTCAGGCGTGCTGCGATTGCCTTCAAAGAAATTGAGCGCGTCAATCTCCGGCGCTCCATTGAGCCCAACCTGGTATGGTCGTGCTTGAGAACCGGTCAAGAAAAGCTCGTTGCCGAGGCTGGTAATTGTCGTGAAATCTGCGCTGCCGCTATTCGCCCCTGCGGCTAATGCAGCATCGGCAAAGCGACCTCCCCAGCCAAATTGAGCGCCTTCGGGCTGGCTCGACATCCAGGTGGATTGTTGGTCATTGTGCGAGAATAGCCGCTTGGGCTGCGGCGCAGTGTCGTTCAGGAACTCGTTTCGGGTGAGCGGCTGGATCAGCGGCCCTACATTTCCGACGATTGCGGCGTTACCGGAATCGAATAGCGACTTAATGCCTGAAAGCTCCTCGGGCAGCGCGAATTGCCGTGAGCCGAAGCTTGCTGCATTGCTTGGATTGAGCGGCAACAAACGATCGCGCGCGCGGGTCGAACCGCCTTGCATATTGTCATACAGACCCAAAAGTGGTGCCCGGATCTGAGCATATCGATCATATGACGCCTGATCGTAGGGCAGGACCGTGTCATGCCCATCCAGGCCACCGAGGAAAAATACGCAGACAAGCGCCTTGTAGCCTGATGTTTCTGCCGCACTGGCCTGGAACGCTGCGAGCGAACTGCCAAGCCCGGTAAGGGTTGCGGCGCTGAGCGCACTGGCGCCCGTGAGGAAGTGTCTTCGTGTCGGTTTCATGGGGCGTCCTCCTCTTAGCGCTGCACAGTATAGTCTGGCGACGTCATCATCATCAGCACGGCGAGTGCTGCGCGTAAGAATGGCCCGTCATAGTTTGGATCGCTGGGGTTCTCGAGCGCAATGTCGTTCAGAAAAGTAACGATCGTCGCCTTGGTTTCATCACTCGTGCGTCCATGAGCGAGCAGCAGATCAAGATGATCGATAAGTGCGACCGGATCATCTGCCAAAGCCAGCTCATCGCTATAATCTGGAATGAAGCTTGTTGCTTCGGGCTGACCAGTATTGTTGGCGGCGAACGCAAACACGAAATAGGTCATGAAGTTCGCATAATTGGAGACAGAATTGGCGTTCACCAATTGCAGTTCCGGCATAGTCAGGCCGGCAGCTCCGGTCTCCGTGCCTGGCGCGACATATCCGGGTCGATAGAAGTTGAAGACGGATGGCGATTTGTAGGGCGCTTGCGACAAGGCACCTCCGAACGCGGTATTCCAGAGTGGGAACGTGTGCTCAGGCGTAATCGTGTTTGCGTCAAAGGCTCGGGCCCAATGGATGAAGCGCAGAACCGGCTCGCGGATCTTCCCATAGCTGTCATCATTTCGATTGGCAGCGTCTCGGGCGTCTGGATCAAACAGCACTGCGGCTATGGTGGCGGAAAGATCGCCGCGCCGGCCGTCGCCGACCATGGTCCCATTTGGCAGCGCATATTGACCGCTCGCGAACGCGTCAGCGACGCGCTCGATATAGTCCGGTTCGGGGTGGCTGGTCACGAAGCGCTGAATGAACTGCCGTGCCAGAAATGGCGGTGTGTTCGGATGGTCTACCAAGGCATCCAGCGCGATATCTATGCTCTGCTCAGGCCCGGTGCCCGCCGGGATCGTTGTCCCGAGAAAACTCTTTTCCAGATCGGAATGCCATACTGGATAAGCTTCCATGGGAGAATGCAGCGCGTCTGGCGGCAAGGTCCGGAAATCAAAGAAGAATTCGCCACCTTTTAGGCTCAGACCGGTAAATACGCGGGCGAGTCCGGTGACATCCGTATTGTCATACACTTCAACGGGCACGCCGTTTTGGGTGACGATGTCGCCGTCTTGTTCCAGCTCAACCAGCCCGATCGAGAAGAGCTGCATAACCTCCCGCGCATAATTCTCATCCGGCATGCGTCCCGTGGCAGGGTCGCCTTTGATGTTCTGCAAATAAGTGAGGTATTCCCCCATTGCAGGGGAGTAGGTCACTTCCTCCAACAGGTCACGATAGTTTCCAAAGGCATTCCTGACCAGAATGTCCTGATAATGAGCAACTGTATTGGGGACCTGGAATAGGAAGTTGCCCTCCGAATGCGAGATGACCAGGATTTGCGACAGAGCAAAAGCCATACGTTGACGCAACTGATCATCGCCTTCGATCGCGTTGATCCAGAACGAGAAGGTGGGTGTCTGGCGTTTCTCGAAGGTCAGTTCACCGTTCATATCGCGCGCGTCCGGTTCCGAGATTTCGGCTAGAACATAGGCGAGGTTCAAGCTCGGCGCTTTGTTGAACTCGGCCAGAATCCACTCGGAAGGTGCGGTGCCTGTCAATGCAGTGATGTCGGCTGAGGTCGCGCCAAAGGTCGCCTGGTTCAGAAATTCAGAAGTGGATTCGGCCGTCGAGAACGCATCGCTCACGGGAGGCGGTGGCGGTGGGGGAGGAGGTGG
>JANSXJ010000577.1 GCA_024743015.1 Hyphomonas sp.
CGCGGTCGAGCTGCATCTTGATGCCGAAATCTGCATCCCGCGTGTAGAGGCGCACAGCCTCTTCCTGGACCCAGCGTGTGTTCGGTGTGACCGGGATCTCGAGCGACAGGTCCTCGACCCGCTTCACTCGCGCCAGCCCAAGCGGTCCGGTCCAGTCCAGCCAGAGCCGACGTAATTCGCCATTCCCGCGTCGCACCGGGCGCAATGTTCGGGTCAAGGTGTGGCTGCGATCATTCCAGCCTTTCAGAATCGCGGCATTCGGGGCCTCGATGTGCTCATTGGTCTCCAGCAAAGCATTGATGCGTATGGGCAGAGGACCATGCGAGGCCGTAATCGTGATCGATACGACGTCCTCGCTGTTCATGTAGAGCACGGGCGGGGCGTCTATATCGACGGCAATTGCACCGCGGCGCGGGGCGAGAGCGATATCGATCAGCATCGCGCCGAAAATGACCGCGATCCATCCACCCGACATGACCCAGAGGCTGGGAGCGGCCACAGCAATCAGCAACAGGACCGGGAGGCCCAGGAGCATCAGCCAGATGGCGCGGAGCGTGGGAGCAATCACGGCGTCATAACCCTCAGCGCGGTGCCGCAGTCTGTTCGATGATGTCGAGCAATGTGTCGTCAGTCGTGCGGCCTTCAATCTCCGCTGCAGGCGACAGGATCACGCGGTGGCGGAGCGCCGGAAGCGATAAGAGCTTCACATCATCGGGCACGACATAGTCGCGTCCATCCAGCGCGGCGCGCGCCCTTGTGGCAGCGGCAATCGCAGCAGCTGCACGCGGGCTGGCCCCATGGGTCAGGGCAGGGGTCTCGCGCGTCGCCCGGACGATATCGACGATGTATTCCACCACATCTTCCTGGACGCGGACTTGCGCCACGGAGCTCACGGCCTCGGCGAGGGATTCAGGTGTCACGACCGAGGCGACGCCGAACGCGCCAGCGGTCTTCATACCGGTGCGATTGCCATGCCCGGAGACGATGGCGAGTTCTTCCTCGCGACTCGGGAATGCAAGCACATGTTTGAACAGGAATCGGTCGAGCTGAGCCTCGGGGAGCGGATAGGTGCCTTGTTGCTCAATCGGGTTCTGTGTCGCAATGACCGTGAACCGATCGTTCAGTGAATGGGTTTCCCCATCAATCGTGACTTTGCGTTCCTGCATGGCCTCAAGCAAAGCCGCCTGTGTTTTTGGCGGCGTTCGGTTGATCTCATCGGCGAGCAGGATGTCCGTGAAGATCGGGCCCTTTGTCAGCGTGAACGTGCTGGTGGAGAAGTTGAACAGATTGGTGCCCAACACATCGCCCGGCATCAGATCCGGGGTGAACTGAATGCGCCCAAAGTCCAGCTTGATGGCAGCCGCGAAGCATTGGGTCAGAAGCGTTTTCGCCGTCCCCGGCGGACCTTCGAGCAGAATGTGCCCGCCTGAAAACAGGGCGGTCAGCATCAGGTCGACGGTGTCATCCTGGCCGATCACCGCTTTGCCGACCTCCTCCCTGATCTGGTCAGCGAGCTGTTTGATCGCGCTAATTTCCATCACTCATCTCCTTGCGCCAACGCCACAGGGCGAGGGCTTTGTCTCTCAAATCATTGCGTC
>JANSXJ010000527.1 GCA_024743015.1 Hyphomonas sp.
ACTTGTTTCACGTGAAACACTGTCTAGGGCGTTCATGCGGATCGTGACCGCCGATCTTGCCGCAGCCGCGCGAGAATAAGCGTTAATCCTGCAGGAGTCATCCCGTCGATGCGTGCCGCTTGTGCTAGGTCCTGAGGTCTTGTCGCCGCTAGCTTTGTTTTAAGCTCGTTGGACAAGCCTTGGATAATGCCGAAATCAAAATCGGGCGGGATCGCCTGCGACTCGTCACGGCGCAACATCTCAACATCCCGCGCTTGTCTGGCAATGTAGTTGGCATAGGTTGCGTCGTTCTTTAACTGCGTCCTAATCTCCTCATCGATCCCTGCCAATCCTGGATCAAGCGAAATCAAATCGTCAAACTTTGTATTGGGAAACGCCAATACCTGAATTCCATTGCGACGGGTTCCGTCCTGATTGACAACAAGTCCAGCAGATTGGAGGTCTTTTGGTGTATAGCTTTGACCTTCAAGGCGCGACCTTCCCTTCGTCAGCCGATCAATCTTCGCTTGAAACAAGCGCTCACGGTTCTTGCTGACGCAGCCCAGAGCTATAGCGAGCGGGGTCAGGCGTTGATCCGCGTTGTCGGCCCTCAACGAGAGACGGAACTCTGCGCGTGAGGTAAACATCCGATACGGCTCAGACACTCCGCGCGTAGTCAGATCATCTATCATGACGCCAATATAGCTATCCGTACGGCTGAACCGGACAGGATCCTCTTCCCGTGAGAACCGAGCCGCGTTGAGCCCAGCAACCAGCCCTTGCGCTGCGGCTTCTTCGTATCCGGTTGTGCCATTGATCTGTCCCGCAAGATAAAGACCTGGAACATCCTTCAGTGCAAGGTTCTGCGTCAAAGCTCGGGGGTCGACATAGTCATATTCGATTGCGTATCCTGGTTGCAGTATTTTCGCGGCCTCAAGCCCTGCTATTGAACGAACATAATCGGCCTGCACACATTCAGGCAAAGACGTTGAAATGCCGTTCGGATAGATCACATCATCATAAAGACTCTCCGGCTCCAAAAAGATCTGATGAGAGCTTTTGTCGGCGAACCGAACAATCTTGTCCTCGATCGACGGGCAATAGCGTGGCCCGACACCATCTATGTGACCCCCGTACATTGCAGATCGACCAAGATTTTCGCGAATGATGTCATGCGTTTGGTCATTGGTATGGGTAATTCCACAAGAAATCTGGCGCACAGCCGGCGCTTTTGAGAGAAAAGAAAACATCGCCGGATCATCATCCGGTGACTGCAAATCCAGCCCATCCCAGTTGATCGTTTTACCATCAAGCCGCGGGGGCGTCCCGGTTTTAAGTCGCCCGAGAGGTAAGCCAAAGCTATCGATCCTGGCGGCAAGCCGAACGCTGGGTGGGGCACCCATGCGCCCGCCCGGCCGCGACGCATCACCGATATGAATGACCCCACGAAGAAACGTACCGGTGGTCAAGATTACGGCCTTTGCTGGAATCTTGCTTCCATCTGCGAGCAAAACTCCAGTTACCCTTCCCGATGCGATCAGGAAATCTGCAACCTCTCCTTCTATCAGCGAGAGGTTTGGCTGCCCGTCCATTTCACGCCCCATCGCCTCTCGATAAAGCTTGCGGTCGGCCTGCGCACGGGGCCCTTGAACGGCAGGCCCTTTACGACGATTGAGAAGGCGGAACTGGATTCCGGCCTGATCGGCAACCCGGCCCATTACACCATCGAGGGCATCTATCTCACGAACGAGATGACCCTTTCCCAAACCACCAATCGCCGGATTACAGGACATCACGCCGATATCACGGCTGGACAGCGTTACAAGGCCCGTAGACACGCCCATGCGTGCCGCCGCGTGGGCCGCCTCCGCACCCGCATGACCACCGCCGATTACAATGACGTCAAAATGTTTCACGTGAAACACTCCTCATTTACCAAGGCAGAAGCTTGCGAATATCTCATCTAGAACAGACTCAATGTCGACCCGTCCTACCAGAGAATCAAGGGCGCGAATAGCGGTGTGCAATTCTTCTGCCACAAGATCGACGTTTGGCTCTGCCTCTGAAACCATCAACCTCACGTTCTGCAGTGAAGAGGCGCCGCGCCGCATGGC
>JANSXJ010000470.1 GCA_024743015.1 Hyphomonas sp.
CCCAGACAAACTGGCATCAACAATCCCCATACTCTACACTAGAGCATGAGAAATTGACCGGAATTCCTTTACGGCTTGCAAACCTGACAGAAAAAGTCGGTTATTTTATTTCACTGTGATGCTTCACGATCTTGTGCACGAGGCCATATTTGACCGCCTCTTCAGCGCTCATCCAGTGATCGCGGTCCGTGTCTTCAACAATTTTCTTCAGCGGCTGGCCCGTGGCGTCCGCGAAGATTTTGTTCAAGCGTTCCCGCATGCGCACGATTTCGCGCACCTGGATTTCCACATCCGAAGCCTGTCCACCGACACCGCCGCGCGGTTCGTGCAGCAGGAAGCGCGTGTTCGGCAACGCGAAACGATTCTCTTTTTGCGCTGCTGCATAGATCAAAGCCCCAGCGCTCGCGACCCAACCTGAGCCGAGCACTTTGACCGGTGCCCCGACAAACTTGATCATGTCGTGGATCATATCGCCGGATTCGACATGTCCACCTGGCGACGAGATCACCAGAAGAATGGGATCTGAACTGTCTGAGGCCAGCGCCAAAAGCCGCTCGCACACCCGGCGGGCGAGCTTGTCATCGACGCCGCCCGTCAACATGATGGTCCGAGCATTGAACAGCGCTTCTTCCAGAAACGCGTTCGGTTCGCTCATCGGTTTGGCGTCATTTTCGTCATCAAGGCGTACCATGAATGCTCCGCAAATTTCCTTGGCAGAGATTTGAGGTGCGTGGGGCCTCGGGTCAAGCAGCGAAATGCCTATTTTGTGTGGGTAACCGTTAATCCGAATATCTCTACGATCTCTTCAGGTTCAGGATCTTCGTCACCCTGTGCATCCATGAACGCCTTGTTGATCGGTTGAGGGGGGTTGGACGCAAACTCAAACGTGCCACCGGATTCCAGGAAACTCGCATAGGATTCGAGCCAGTCCGCGGCGGGCGGGAACTCCGCAGCCGCACTTGCCTTGCCCATTCGCATCATCGTCCCGAGATAGGCTCGCAGCTGAGGCGGCTCCATGTTTCCAAGCATCGCGCCCCAGCCCTGATCCGGGTATTCCTTGCCCAGGTTGTGCGCAAAACCGAACAATTTGTCGTAGCCGCCTTTATCCTGCTCCGAATAGCGCGCGCCGCGAAATGCGAACGTATTTTCAAAGCTCGCTTCAAACGCGGCTTCCTGATCCTCAGCCTCATAAGCGGCCTGAAGCGCTGCATAGTCTGGCAGGGTCAGCGCGAGTTCGAACTCGGTCTTGCTGAACCCGTCAGCGTCGAAAACACCGCTGAAATCAGCCGGACCGCCATCCGCATCCCAAGTCGAGCTGAACTCAACATCAAACGGAATCTTGTCCAGGCCATGCTCCGGCATGAGATCGATCGCCTTTTGAATCCCTTCCCGAACCAGATCCATTTCTGCCTGCTGCGTTTCGCCGAGATCGTCCGAGGCCGCTTGATCCATAAAGACTTCCAGCAAAACCTGGACGAAACCGGTGATCTCACCAGTGTTCAAATTGGCGCCCTTCATTCCGAAGCTTAGATCGCTCGGGATTATCCATTCGAAGCTATCTGCGTGGAAATAGGCACTGTCGGCAGTGATGATCTCGCGGTCATTCAATTGAGCGCGGTAATCGGTCAGGTCCCACCGCCCGAGGCTGAGCAGGTCCCGCTCATCCATGCCAGGGAGCTCCGAGCGGGCGAGGTAGCCCATAGCCTTGTCGAGGCGCAGATTGGTCACAGCGGACAGTCCATAGCTTTCAGACTGCGCCAGACTGAACCCGGCGGGGAAACCGGACATGGTGACCACTTCTCCTGGAAGCGTCGCGCTGGAATAGGCGCTTGTCTGATTACCGGTATAGTCCTGCACGAGATAAGTGCCGACATCGAAGCCCTGAATATTGTCGGCTCCGACCAGGCCGATCTCGAAATCTGCGCTCCAATCTGCGCCTGGCTGGCGCATTTTCAGGCTTGCGACCGTGCGAGAACTCACGCTCTTTTCGATTGCGACTGAGCGGGATACGGCAATCATCTGCTGACCGAAATGGACGAAACCGAGGGCCTGCTCAGGGATTTCCTCATCCAGACCTGACAAGACGTCCTGTGAGAGTGGAACCAGCTCCCATGGACGCAGCGAAACGCCGGTCATAACCACGCGTTCAGTGTTGCTCTCAAACTCGTCGAAAGCGAGCTCCATACCCTCGGGCAATTCTTCTCCCGCACCCGCCATGATCATATCAAACAAACTGTTGAAAGCCTGCGTGACGCCGAAATAGGAGACATTCGTACCTTCGAGCCGGGTGAAAAGCGCGCCCGATTCCGACAATCGCTCCCCCGCAAGCCGCGCCTCCAGCAAGTCCGTCTCCAGACCCCAGACCTTTGCGGTCTCAAACCGCAGGCCGAATTGCGGATCATTGCCGAACCCAAAGGCGAGATTTTCGAACGCTGTCGCGCCGCTGACCGCGTCAAAAGACTTGCTGTCCCAAGTGAGAGACGCGTAATCCGGCAGCAGCGATACGACGCCGGACAGATCGGCTTCGCTGGCATTCTCGACTGTAAGTTTTTCATCCAGCGCCGCCGCAAAGCTCGCCATGGCCGCGCTGCTCTCAACTGTCTGACTAACAGGTGTTTGCGGTGTATCCGAGCTTTGCGAACACGCCGTCAGCAACGCAGCGGCCATTGCG
>JANSXJ010000361.1 GCA_024743015.1 Hyphomonas sp.
AACACGGCCACCTCACCGAATGGTACGGTGGCTCCTTCAATCCCGAAGTCCCGAACGCCGACGAACTCCGCCTCGAAGTGCTCAAGCTCGCAAAGAAATGGAAGCCCCGGAAAAAGTGAGCGGAGACACCGGACGGTTACCCAAATCCTTCGCCATAGAACGCTATGATTTGCTCAAAAGTGATTCCGATATGATTCCGGAGCGAATTCCGATAGCCGTAAGCTAAGAATCAAAAAGCCGCCAACCCATTGGATTAGCGGCATATTTTTGGTTGCGGGGGCCTGCAACCAACTTTATCTACTTTTTGCCGCGCGGGGCCTGATTGGCAATGCGAGCATCTGATGGATGAAGGAATCAGTCAGGCAGCCCTTGGTCCCAAGAGAATGATCGCTGCGCCGATCAAGCAGATGACGGCTCCCATCACATCCCATCGGTCGGGCGGGTTGTCTTCCACAGCCCAAAGCCAAAGCAACGAGGCGGCGATGTAAACACCGCCATATGCAGCGTAGGCGCGACCAGCAAATGCGGAATCAACCCGCGTCAACAAGACGGCAAATAGGATGAGGCTCGCGATTCCGGGCACCGTCCAGACTGGCGACTTGTCGAGCCTGAGCCAAGCCCAGAAAGCAAAGCAACCGGCAATTTCCGCTACGGCTGCACCGATATATGAGACTGCTGTAATCATTTCTCTAACGGCCCCAGCACGGGCTTGCCAAACAGCACGTCGATAACAGGACACTCAGGAACCTCACCGCCCTCACATTGCGCGGACATGTTCGCGAGCGTCCGTTCCAGGCGCTGGAGGTCGTTTATTTTTGTGCGCACGTTTTCGAGGTGCTCAACGGTCATTTCGTGAACCTCCCCACATGTGTAGTCGCCGCCATCTACAAGGCTGAGAAGACTGCGCAGTTCCTCGATGCTGAACCCCAGTTCGCGGCCTCGTAGGATAAATCGAAGCCGCCTGCGTGCGGCGTCGCCATAGAGCCGGTAGCCGCTTTCCGAGCGTCTCGGGGCGGGCATCAAAGCGATCTTCTCGTAGTAGCGGATCGTCTCGATGTTGCTGTCCGTCTCCGCCGCCAAGCGGCCTCGGGTCACAAAATCTGACGTGCTCGGCAATTTTTTCATGAAACCTCTTGAGTCTGTAGTTACTACAGGGTTTATCATGAAAGAGAGTTAAGAATCAAGAAGGTGCTGCCAATGGCTTCAGTTCAGGACGAGGTGCCGCCCACCGTGGGACGGGATACGGATGCGCAACGCGAGGGTCGTCAAGGCGGGCTGCTGGCAATGACGGGCCTGTTGGGCGCGATCATTGCCTCGTCCTGCTGCATCGTTCCGCTGGTTCTGGTCATGTTGGGAATTGGGGGCGCATGGATAGGCAACCTCACCGCCCTGGAGCCTTACAAGCCGTATTTCATCGCCGGGACCGCCGTGCTGCTCGGGCTCGGCTACTGGCATGTGTATTTCAAGCCGAAGAAAGTCTGCGAGGCGGGATCGTACTGCGCGAATCCGGCCTCAGGGCGGATCACCAAGGCTGCGCTTTGGCTTGCGACGGTCATCGTGCTGCTGGCCGCGACCGTCAATTACTGGGCACCGCTGTTTTACTAGGAGAGAAGATCATGAAACGCCCCCTTATCGCTTTGGCCGCACTGGCCGCGCTCGGAGCCGTCGGCCTGACCGGCGTGAATCTTCTGTCCGCCGCACAGGCCGAAAACACAGCAGTTCAGCTCGCCGCGCAACAGCGAACCCGGACCTTCGCAATTGAGAACATGACCTGCGCCGCCTGCCCAATCACAGTGCGTAGGGCCATGCAGGGCGTTGAAGGTGTGAAGTCCGTCGATGTGGATTTCGGCGCAAAGACCGCGACGGTGATTTTTGATCCGGCGGTGACCTCGCCTGATGCGATTGCGCAAGCTTCGACCAATGCGGGCTATCCGGCGCAACTCACTACGCAAGGCGGATGAAATGAAAGACAGGACCATTCTAAGGACCGGGATCGTCGGAACCGTGATCGCGGCTATCTGCTGCTTCACGCCCATTCTGGTCATAACACTTGGGGCTGTTGGCCTCTCAGCCTGGCTTGGGTGGCTTGATTACGTCCTGCTTCCGGCCCTGACAATCTTTCTCGGGATAACCGCTTACGGGCTCTGGCGGCGGCAAAAGCGGAATTCAACATGCCGCGAGACAACTCCCTCAAAGAAACAGGACCAAACAACATGACAGACCAAAACCACGATTGCTGCGGCGCGGCCGGCAAAAACGGGCGTTATGATCTGGCTGTCATCGGAGCCGGGTCCGCCGGATTTTCGGCAGCGATCATGGCAGCGGAGTTGGGTGCACAGGTAGCCCTGATCGGTCACGGCATGATCGGGGGCACGTGCGTCAATGTCGGGTGCGTGCCGTCCAAAACCCTGATCCGAGCCGCTGAAGCTGTGCATCAAGCTGCCCGCGCCTCTCGTTTCGCAGGGATCGAAGGTTGCGCGAAAATCACCGACTGGCGGACAGTGATCGCTCAAAAGGACGAGTTGGTCGCTGAGTTGCGGCAAGCAAAATATGCGGATCTGCTCCCGGCCTATAATGGTGTGGGTTATCTCGACGGCCCGGCCCGGCTTGTCGATGGCGGTGTCGCCGTGAACGGCCAAACAATACGAGCCGACAAGATTATCATCACGACCGGTGCGCGCCCTGCCGTTCCGGCGATCCCCGGCATTGAGGATGTCCCCTATCTTAACAGCACCACGGCGCTGGAACTGGAACGACTACCGGAATCGCTTCTGGTGATAGGCGGGGGCTACATCGGTGCTGAAATCGCGCAGATGCTCGCCCGCGCGGGCGTGAAAGTGACCATTGTCTGCCGGAGCCGTCTCCTGCCTGCGGCAGAACCGGAAATTGGCGAGGCCCTGACACGCTATTTTGACGATGAAGGTGTGCGGCTGCAAAGCGGCGTGGCTTATAAGCACATCGCCCGGACGGAAAATGGCGTAGTGCTGCGCGTCACCAGAGACGGTCAAGAAGACAGTCTGGAAGCCGAGCAGGTTCTCATCGCGACCGGTCGCCAACCGAACACTGAGATGCTTGGACTTGCTGAAGCCGGTGTAGCGCTCAACGAGCGCGGCGGGATAGCCGTCGATGACCGAATGAGAACCTCAAAGTCCGGTGTCTATGCCGCCGGAGATGTGACCGGGCAGGATCAGTTTGTGTATATGGCGGCTTATGGCGCAAAGCTCGCAGCCGGGAATGCGCTGAACGGCGACGCACGCCGCTACGACGCGACCGCTATGCCGTCCGTGGTATTCACCGATCCGCAGGTGGCGAGTGTCGGCCTGACGGAAAAAGCAGCGCGGGATCAGGGATTGCAGGTTCGCACGTCGGTTCTCCCACTCGAATATGTGCCTCGCGCTCTGGCAGCCCGCGACACGCGGGGTTTGATCAAACTGGTCGCCGAGGCGGACACGGGCCGTCTGGTCGGCGCGCATATCCTGGCCCCGGAAGGAGCCGACAGCATCCAGACTGCCGTTCTCGCCATCAAACATGGCCTTACCATCAGCGATCTCGGGGAGACTATTTTCCCATACCTAACAACGGTGGAAGGCTTGAAGCTAGCGGCTCAGACCTTCGACAGGGATGTCGCGAAACTGTCCTGTTGCGCGGGTTGATTCGTCAATTCGAATTGCCCGCTGATCCGGAATCCCTTGGGGTGCGAGGCGATTTGACCTAACGGGTTCAAGTCAGAAGTTCTGCTACGGGATAGTTTCGCGACATCAGTTACTTGCCTCACGCTCTTCACGAAGCCCGCTCGTTATCGCCTAAGGCTTCACGCGGCGGCTCGGTAATCCAGAAGGCTTTCGGGGCGCTTGCGCCCTTGGGATAGTCACGGCGCAGTTGCGGAAAAACAC
>JANSXJ010000505.1 GCA_024743015.1 Hyphomonas sp.
GCGATCAATCTGGTGGCATATGGGCTGGCGGGTGAGATTCAGGCCGGAGACGAAATTGTCCTCTCGGTCATGGAGCATCACTCAAACATCGTCGCCTGGCATTTTCTCCGCGAGCGGTATGGCGCGGTGCTGAAATGGATCGATGTTGACGAAACCGGTGCGCTCGACATGGCGGCGCTGGAGGCTGCATTGACGCCGAAGACCCGGATCGTCGCGATCACCCATATGTCGAACGTGCTCGGAACAGTAACGGATGCGGCCGAGATCGTCCGTCTCGCGCACGCGGTTGGCGCGGAGGTCCTGTTCGATGGCTGCCAGGCGGGCGTGCATCTCGAGATTGATGTACAGGCATTGGATTGTGACTATTACGTCCTGACCGGCCACAAGATTTACGGACCGACTGGCATCGGCGCGCTCTATGGCAAGGCTGCTGCGCTGGCGCGTCTGCAACCATTCCAGGGCGGCGGCGAGATGATCGAAATCGTCGAGCGCGATCGTGTGACCTACAATGAAGCGCCGCACAAGTTTGAAGCGGGCACACCGCCAATCCTGCAAGCTATTGGTTTCGGTGCGGCACTGGATTGGCTCGGGCAGTTCGACAAGGATGCTATTCTTGCTCACGAGCACGCCCTTTACGAGCGCGCCTATGAGGCGGTTCGCGGTTTGAACGGTCTGACCGTGCACGGCACCGCAAAGGGAAAAGGCCCGGTCCTGTCCTTTTCCATCGAAGGTGCGCATCCGCATGATCTTGCACAGATCCTCGATCGCTATGGCGTTGCCGTTCGGGCGGGGCACCATTGCGCACAGCCTCTGATGGAACACCTTGGCATGTCAGCAACCGCTCGGGCGAGTTTCGGCATCTACAATACGCTGGATGAGGTCGACGCATTCATTGAAGCGCTACACAAAGCGCGCGGGATGCTTATATAGGCTTTGACATGGCAGACGATATGACCCCTCGCGATGTGATTGATGTCTCTTCCCCGGAGCCGGCGGAAGAGCAGGGCTCTGCTATTCCGCAAGCGGAGCTGAACCGCATCACCGATGATCTGATCGCAGCGTTTAAAACCGTCTATGATCCTGAAATTCCAGTCGATATTTACGAATTGGGGCTGATCTACAAGGTCGATATCGATGACGATCGTAAAGTCGACATCGACATGACGTTAACGGCGCCGGGATGCCCCGTGGCGGGCGATATGCCCGGCTGGATTGAGACAGCCGCACGAACGGTGGAGGGCGTTGAGGATGTTGAAGTGCGCCTGACCTTTGATCCGCCCTGGGATCCGTCGCGCATGTCCGATGAAGCGCGCTTGGCGCTGAACATGCTTTAATTGAACCGCAAACGTTTCGACCCTATCTAATCAACATGGCCAGACGACCACGACCAAAACTCGTAACCCTGACGGACGCTGCTGCGGCGCGTGTCTCGGAGATTATGTCTGAAAAAGGCGCCGGGTTTCTGCGCGTCGGCGTTACCAATGGCGGCTGCGCCGGCATGGAATATGTCATGGACTACGTCGAAGCGGTCGAGCCGCTGGATGAAATCATCGAAGACAAGGGCGTCAAAATCGTCGTCGACGCCAAGGCGGTACTGTTTCTCCTTGGGTCGACGGTCGATTATGAAACAACTTTGCTGCACGAGAGATTTACATTCACCAACCCCAATCAGACCGACGCCTGCGGATGCGGTGAGAGTGTGACGATTATTCCGGCAGCGGCTGAGTAGAGAAATTCCAGAACGTTCAATCGGGTTTTCGCAAGTCGCGGTTTGAAGTGGCGTCCCATGTCCGACTATTGTTCCGGCTTGAGACTGACAATTGCTACAAGGCCAGCGCGTTCCGAGCAGTTGAACCCGATATGCGGGACGGAGCTGTCTCGCAGGCCAAAGCGACACCCAGAAATACTATAGTCTGCGATCGCGCTACCGCGTTGGTCAGAGTCGATGTCAAACGGGGCGTTTATCTACTCATCGGCAAGATCTTCGGCAACAATATTCGGGGTGGATTAGGCCGCCCAAATCAGAATAGCTACCACGTTTGATTAACGCCGCACGATCACAAGACTCGCTGAAATAGACCGTGTAATCGTTCCGACTATGTTTCAGTGCTGTCAATGCTAGGCTTGCGCGGAGCAGTTGCAGCGCATGTCGTGGCAAAACTCTTGAACGCGTCATTGATCTCGGGCAGCTCGATGGCGAGATCACCTACCTTTGTGATGTCCAAGTTGACGATGTCACCACGAATAGCCGCATTGAAAATTCGTTTAC
>JANSXJ010000018.1 GCA_024743015.1 Hyphomonas sp.
CGAGGCAGGAGATCCCGGCTTTCGCCGGGATACGCGGATAGTATGAAAGCCTCATTCTGAGCGTGTCGAAGGACGAGGCGGGCTTCCCGAAGTGGGCAACATTCTTCCGCAGACACCTGCGCAGGCAGGTGTCCATGGATGATTGGTGGACTTTGATCCCTGGGTCCCTGCCTGCGCAGGGACTGGCGGAATTGGGAAGCACGGCCCTTTATCCTTCAGGTCCCCGATCCTTCGACACGCTCAGGATGAGGGCCTGGGGAGGTGAGGTCCCCTCCTGACCCAAAGCGGACATTCCGCACATCTCGCCCGGCATGGCGTTTCAGAGCCCGCGTCAGATTCTGTTGACCGGAAGCTTCAGGTAAACGTGGCCGTCGGTTTCTGCGGGCGGCAAAGCGCCGCCGCGAATGTTGACCTGTAGCGACGGCAAGATCAGTCTTGGTGCCTGCAGGGTGGCGTCGCGCGCTTCGCGCATGGCGACAAAACCCGCCTCATCCAGCCCGCTCAAGTGGATATTGGTCTCGCCTTGTTCGGCCACCGTACTCTCCCAGGCAACCTGGTCCCGCGTTGACGGCAGATAGTCGTGACCGACAAAAACGCGCGTGTCCGGCGGCAGCCGCAGGATCTTCTGGATCGACTGGTACAAGGTTCGGGCATCTCCGCCTGGAAAGTCAGCGCGTGCGGTTCCGTAATCGGGCATGAACAAGGTGTCGCCCACGAAGGCTGCATCCTCGATCACATAGGTTACGCATGCGGGCGTATGCCCCGGCGTGTGCAGAACTTTGATAGAGGTCGAGCCGAACGGGATCTCATCGCCTTCCTTGAGCAGGGCGTCGAACACGGTGCCGTTCGCACAGACATCCCTGGCGTTAAAGACTGGGCCGAACAGTTTCTGCACTTCGGTGATCTTCTCCCCGATGCCGAGTTTCGCGCCAGTTTGCGCGCGGACATAATCCGCCGCCGACAAGTGATCCGCATGCGCATGGGTATCGAGCACCCAGGTGAGCGTCAGGCCTCGGGCGCTGATATCCGACAGAATGCCATCAACGGATTGCGTCAGCAGGGCTGCGCGGTGCGGTTCATAGTCAAGAACCGGATCGATCAGGACAGCCTGCTGTGTTGCTGCGTCCTCGACCAGATAGGTCACCGTATTCGTGGCGTCATCAAAGTATGCCTCAACATGGATCATCGTGTTTCTCCTTTGAGATCTATATATTAGCACTTGCTTATTTAGCAATAGCTAATATATTAAACGTCATGATGAACACCGTAGACCTGCTCGATCCGAGCGCATTTGAAGCCAAAGCCGAACTGGCCGCGAGCCTGCTCAAAGCCATGTCCAATCCGCACCGGCTGATGATTCTCTGTCGACTCGGCGCCTCAGAGGCGTCTGTTGGAGAGCTGCAGGCCGATAGTGGCCTGTCGCAGTCGGCCCTGTCCCAACACCTCGCGGTGCTGCGAGGACGGGAGCTGGTGGACACGCGCCGTGAAGCCCAGACCATCTATTACCGATTGTCCGATCCCGCAGTTCGCCAGGTGATCGAAACCCTTATGAAAATCTATTGTCCGGAGATGTTGAAATGACGACACTGACAAAACTTACCCCAAACGCGGCAGCTGACCGGCTGAAGGCTGGTAACGCTGTGCTGATTGATATCCGCGAACGTGATGAATATGCGCGTGAGCATATTCCAGGCTCGATTTCCTTGCCAGTATCCGCCCTGGACAGCGCCGACCTCAAGCTCGAGGCCGGGCAAAAAGCCATCTTTCACTGCAAGTCCGGTATGCGCACCGATTCCAATTGCGCGCTCCTCGCCCAGCATGTGGATGGCGAGGCGTTTATGCTGGAGGGGGGTCTGGATGCCTGGCGCGCCCTCGGCTTGCCAACCGCCAAGGATGCCAAGGCTCCGCTGGAAATTAACCGCCAGGTCCAGATTACCGCGGGCAGCCTGATCCTGCTCGGTGTGCTGCTGGGATGGTTCGTGAGCCCGACTTGGTTCGGTCTCGCTGCCTTTGTCGGTGCAGGCCTGATGTTTGCCGGGATCAGTGGATGGTGCGGAATGGCGACGCTGCTGCAGGCGATGCCATGGAACCGACGTCAGCACGCCTAGCGCAAACATGATTGAGCTGACCCCACATATTATCGCCCTGGTATTGCTCAGCGGCGCGATTGTCGGATTGTTCCTCGGCACGTTCGGGGGCGGTGGCTCGGTCCTGGCGGCGCCTTTGCTGATTTATCTCGTGGGTGTTGAAGATCCTCACGTTGCAATTGGTACGTCAGCCGCAGGGGTCGCGGCGATTGCCCTGTTCAGCCTGATCGGCCACTGGCGCGGCGGGCGGGTGAAGTGGCCCTGCGCCATCGTCTTTGCCATGTCCGGCCTGATCGGCTCCATCCTGGGGTCGAGCCTCGCCAAAATTACTCAGGGCGATGTCTTATTGCTGGGCTTCGCTGCGGCGATGGCAATGATCGCTTTGTCGATGTTTCGAAAACCGAAGACGGCAGGCAATCCTGACGTGACGCTCACGCCGCGCATGGTGTTGCAACTGGCCCCGATCGGACTGGTCGTCGGATTGGCCGCTGGCTTTTTCGGGATAGGAGGCGGCTTTCTCATTGTGCCAGGCTTGATGCTTGCGGTCGGGATGACGATGGCCAATGCAACGGCATCCTCCCTGGTGTCAGTGTCGATTTTCGGGGCAGCAACGTCCGCCAACTATGCCGTTTCAGGCATGGTCGACGGACGTCTGATCCTATTACTCCTTGGCGGAGGTGCCATTGGCGGTTTGGCCGGTATCTTTTTGTCAAAATGGCTCGCCGACAGGCTTCGCACCGCTAGAATGGCGTTTGCAATGATGATATTGGTGGTCGCCGGCTTTGTCGGGCTCCAAGCCATACAAGGATTGGCCGCCGCATAAGACGACGGCCTGCAATTATACTCAGAGGGCAGGCGCTCGCCTCTACCGCTCCAGCACGTCCTTCACCCAGGGGCCGAGGGGTGACTCACCCAGCATGGCGATCTGGGTTTGTGCGGAGACCTCATTGATGGCTTCCTGCGGGCGTGAAATTGGATGCACAGGTTTGCGCAGTGGCCGCGTACCTTTCGGCATGGCGATGATCTCGGCAATCGCGCGCGGGATGTCCATTGGGTCGGTTGAGCCGCCGCCGGTGCGCTCGCCCATGCCTGCCGTCAGTTCTGGATAGGCGGCCAGCAAATCCTCGCTGGTGCGGGCTTTTAGCGGACCGGAATTATTATTGTTATTGGACCAGATCTTGGTCGGGTAACCGCCGGGTTGAATAATCGTGACATCGACGCCGTGCGGCACCAATTCATAGGCCATCTGTTCACTCATGGCTTCAAGCGCGAACTTGGTCGCTGAGTACATGCCGAATCCCGGAATGATCAAACGACCCAGCTGAGACGAGACATTAAAGATCTGTCCGCCGCCATTGGCGCGCATGCTTGGCAGGGCGGCGCGGGCCATGCGGTGGCAGCCATAGACATTGGTTTGAAAGATCAGATCCGTGGCCGCCATGTCCTGGACTTCGATTGGTCCGCCGACCGAGATCCCGGCATTGTTGACCAGCACGTCGAGCTTGCCGTCATTTGCAGCGAGTGCCTCGTTCACGCCTGCCTCAACCTGTTCGTCGGAGGTCACGTCGATTTCGATCACGCTGATGTCTAGCCCGTCAGCGCTCGCGAGGTCGCGCAATTCGTCCGCTTCGGGACGTGGGAGGTTGCGCATGGTTGCAAACACTTTGGCGCCCTGGCGGGCATAATACTCAACGCCGAGACGACCAAAGCCGGAGGATGATCCAGTCACCAGGATCGATTTGCCGGAGAGATCTGGCGCATCCTCGCTTGCGGCAACGGTTTGAGCGCACGCGGCCTGGCTGGCCAGCGCAGCCGCGCCAGCCCCCAAAGCCAGCATCTGACGACGGTCAATCTTTGTGGGGTCTGACATGGGAGCTCCTGACATGGCTGTTCGTTTATCTAGAGAGACATGTAGCGGTCGCAGCTGTTTTGGCAAAACCGAATTGGGTCGCCGCGATGTTTTAGCTTGCACGCGCATGAGTTCTGCGAGCTTATGCGGACATGAAAATGAACCGACGACATGTGTTGCTCAGCGCATCGGGCCTGATGGCCGGGGCGTGTGTCCAGAGCCCGGTTCAGCCGCCATCACCGCCCAGGCCGCAGCTTCCGGGCGCACCGCTGAAAATCTCGGAAGGCCGTCTGGTGCGGATCACCGTGTGCACGCGCCCGTTTCGACCTGCGGGACCGCGGATCGAGCGAGAATTATTCGGTGAGAAAATCGTGGTTCACAATTACGGTCATGGTGGATCTGGCTGGTCGCTCTCCTGGGGATGCGCGGAGGACGCAGTGGCGCTGGCCCAGCCTGGCGAGGCGACCTCCGCCGCGGTGATCGGGGCTGGCGTGATCGGGCTCACGACCGCCCTGCGTCTCGTCCAGACCGGCGCACGCGTCACCATCTATGCGAAAGACCTGCCGCGCGAGACCCGCTCAGCCCGCGCGACCGGGGTCTGGTCTCCCAGCAGCCGGATCGGTCTGCGGTCGGCCGTTTCGGAAGGGTTCGGCGACACTTGGGAACGCTGGGCGCGGTCCTCTTATCAAACCCATCAGCACTATATTGGAAGCCTCGGCGCACCGGTGGAATATGTGCCTTTCTACTCCCTGCGAAGTCACACACCGCCGCCGGGCGCCGCCGCGCAGCGAGACTTCCTTCATCTATCCCGCCGCGTTCGCGATATGATGCCGCGCGGCCGGTCATTGCCAGACGAAGCGCACACATTTCCTGTCGCATCGGCCTGGCGCAGCCTCGACATGGCATTCAACATCGCGTCTTACACGGATCGCCTCGTGCGAGATTTCCTGGCCATGGGCGGACGGATGGTCCGCAGGTCCTTCGCCAACCGGACCGAAATACTCGGCTTGTCGGAAGGGCTGATCATGAACTGCACGGGCTATGGCGCCAAGGCGCTCTGGGGCGCGGAAGACCTTGCCCCCGTGCGCGGTCAGATCAATTGGATGCCGCCCCAGCCGGAAGCCCGGTACGGCCTCTACCATGAAGACGTCTATGTGCTCTCGCGCGGAGATGGCGTGATTGTTCAATATACCGGACCAAACGATGATTACGGCTATGGCATCGAAGACGAAACGCCGGACCGGGAAGAAATGCGGCGAGCCGTTGCAACCGTGGGAGCGTTGTTCACAGACACGCTGACCTAACCCTCGCTATATTCCACGCGCTCGAGGAACAGGCCATCGGCGGGGGCGACCGGGCCGCAGGCGGTGCGGTCTTTGGCCTCGAGGATCTCTGCGATCCAGCTTTCTTCGCGCGCGCCGCGTCCGACTTCGACCAGAGACCCGACGATGGAACGGACTTGACGATGCAGGAAACTCTTTGCCTCGACGGTCACTTCAAGACCCTCACCATAGCGTGCCACATCAATCTTATCGAGCGTCCGTACCGCATGTCTGGCCTGGCATTCCGCGTCTCGAAAGGTTGAGAAATCATGCTGGCCGAGCAAGGCCTTTGCCGCCCGGTCCATGGCTCCAGCGTCCAGTTGGGCCGGCACCCGCCAGGCGAGGCCTCTATCAATGGTCAGGTCTGCGCGGCGATTTATAATGACATAGCGATAGGCCCGCAGCGTCGCGTTGAAGCGCGCGCTCCAGTCGGCGTCGACTTCTTCCGCCTTGAGCACGGCGACAGGGTGTGGGCGCAGGTGGAAGTTGAGCGCGTCGGCAATTTTGTGAATTGGCCGCGGCTTTTGCAGATCGAAGTGAGCGACTTGACCCGTGGCGTGGACCCCGCGATCGGTACGCCCGGCGCCTTGCATCAGAACCGGCGCGCCATCGAGCGCTGTGGCCGCCTCCTCCAGCGCTTGTTGAACCGAGGGCTGTCCGTCCTGGCGCTGCCACCCGAAGAACGGACGGCCATCATACTCCACCGTGATCTTGTAGCGTTGCATGGCTCAGGCTCCGAACGCTGCCGGATAGGTAAGTACACCACTTTTCGGACCGGTCTCATTCAGCTCAATTGCCATGAAGTTCGGTCCAGACCACGGCCCACCAAATTGGGCGGCAAGGTCAGACGTAAACCCGAACCTCGGATAGTATTCCTTGTGCCCGAGCAGGAAACAATGGGTTCGCCCGGCGCCCTCCATCAGGGTCAGGCCCAGTTTGATCAGACCCGCACCGATGCCGCGCTTTTGAACATCCGGTCGCGCAGAGACGGGCCCGAGCCCGCAGGCGATATCAGCGCCGTCGATCCAGATTTTGAAGAACTGGATATGCCCGAGGATCTCCCGATCATTATGCGCAACCAGAGATGCAAGCCCATCTCCGTCTTTCGCCAGCTGCGTGATGATTTGCGCCTCTTCCGGGGTGCCAAATGCAGCATCCGTCAACTCGGTGATGGTTTCAGCGTCTTCGGCTGTGGCCGGTCTGATCCAGAGATTGTTCATGAAAAACGCTCCCCTGCCGAGATGGGCAGGCCGCGCAACAGGTCTGCAGCCAGCATAGCCTTTGCTCCTGGCTTCTGAGCCTTCAGTAGGCGAACCGCCTTCCCGTCGCCGCATTGAACCAGGAGCTCATCGTCGAGCAAAGTCCCAGGCACCGCATCGCTGCTTCTATCTTCCAGCCGGCTCATCAGCGCCTTCATCCGCAATGGCTCAGTCTCGCCCGCAGGTGTGTAATAGAACCAGGCGCTCGGGAAGGGCGACAAACCACGGATCTGACAGTCCACGTCTGCGGCGGGCCGGGTCCAGTCAATACGCTGATCTTCGGCTGTGATTTTGTGGGCATAGGTAGCCCCGTCCTCGACTTGCGCGACTGGGGTCAACGTGCCGTCCGCAAGGCCGGCCAGCGCGGTGACGGCGAGGTCTGCGCCAAGCGTCGCGAGCCGGTCATGCACGCTCCCGGTTGTGTCCGTGGGGAGGATGTCCGTTTCGCGCGTGGCGAGCACCGGTCCGGTATCCAGTCCTGCCTCCATGATCATCGCCTGCACGCCGGTGACTTTATCTCCGGCGAGGACGGCGCGATGGATCGGCGCCGCCCCGCGCCAGCGAGGCAATAAGGATGCGTGCATATTCATGCAACCGAGCCTCGGTGCATCGAGGATTTCCTGCGGCAGGATCAGGCCATAGGCAACGACCACCGCGGCATCGAGACCCAGCGCTGCAAACGCCTCCTGTTCCGCAGCCTTCTTCAATGAGCGCGGCGTGCGAACTTCAATCCCGTTCGCGTCCGCCCATTGGTGCACAGGGGTCGGGCGCAATTTCTTTCCCCGTCCCGCTGGACGCGGGGGCTGCGAATAGACGCAGGCAATCTCATGTCCTGCCTCTGCCAGCGCAGCGAGCACGGGAACGGCGAAATCAGGACTGCCCATAAAGGCGATGCGAAGAGACTTGGTCATGGCCCGCCTTTAACCGTGTTGATCAGCGAAACCAACCCGCGACGCCAGTCGGCGCCACACCATTGACGGCGAGCCAAAGCACAAACGCGCCTGCGATCGCGCCAGCAAGCAGCCAGCGAAACCAGGCTTTGACGAACAGCTTGCGCATACGCGTTTAGGCCGCACTCTTTTCTTTGAGGCGCTTGGCTTTCTTGACCTTGTCGACCGCGCGCTGGCGCTTGAGGCGCGACAGGTGGTCGATGAAGAGTGTGCCTTCTAGGTGATCCATTTCATGCTGGATGCAGACCGCGAACAGGCCTTCAGCAACCTCTTCTACCTCATTACCGTCATAGTCGAGATAACGGATCCGGCACTCAATCGGGCGCTCGACCTCTTCGAAGACGTCGGGCACGGACAGGCAGCCTTCTTCGTAAGGGGCTTTGTCTTCGGTCAGCGGCAGAATTTCCGGGTTTACGAAGAAGCGCGGATTCTTCTCGTCATTTTCCTGAAGGTCCATCACGATCACGCGCAAGGGCTCGCCAATCTGGATGGCGGCAAGTCCGATGCCAGGCGCGTCATACATGGTTTCAAGCATGTCATCCATGAGCGCACGGATCTCGTCCGTGACGCCGCCTTCGACAGGCTTCGACACTTGCTTCAGCCGGGGGTCCGGAACGGTGAGGATTTCTCTTATCGCCATGGGCTTCAAGTATGGGCGCAAAGGCCCAAGGTCAATATTCAAGCGGGAATAGATGTTTTGGAGAGGGAAAGGTGGTTTTGGTGCAAAACTCCCGCCGACACCTGCGAAGGCAGGGGTCCATGGACGATTGGTAGGGCTCTGCTCTCTGGGTCCCTGCCTGCGCAGGGACTGGCGGAATTGGAAAGCGGCCCTTTGTGCTCGCGGCCCTCAATCCTTCGACAAGCTCAGGATGAGGACCCTAAGAAACGAAGCTGCCCTACCTGAAACCGTGAGACCGCATTCCTGACGAAAGTCAGGATCCATGGCGGTTTAGGATAGACCTTGTTCAGCCGCCATGGATGCCAGCTTTCGCTGGCAAAACGCTAAAACCGCTCAGTCATTCCGGGATGACACGCGGCGGAGAAAAGTGTTTAGGAATGCCCCGCCTCACCCGAAACAGGTCTAGGCCTTCGCTTTCTTGATCAGTTCCAGCTGCGCGCCGGTTCCGGCATCGGCAGTCGTTTCGATCCGCTTGGGGTCAGGCATGGGCTTGTCAGGCGGGGCGATGGAGAGGTCCTGAAACTTGCGCATGGTCGGCATGACGCGTTTGTCGAGCGAGCTGTTCATGGCGTTGAAATGCCCCACCGAGGTGTTGAGGGACTTTCCCAGCTTTTCGATATGTTCCGCCATCTTTGCGATGCGCTCATAGAGTTGTTGGCCAAGCTGCGCCGCTTCGCGGGCATTTTCCGTCATCTTTTCCTGCCGCCAGACATAGGCCACCGTCTTGGCAAGTCCGATCAAGGTCGACGGCGTTGTGACAATCACATTGCGCGAATAGGCCCGTTCGAGCAGGTCCGGGGCAAATTCCAGCGCCGCGGCGAAGAAATTCTCGCCCGGAATGAACATAGCGACGAAGTCGACGCGCTCATCCAGGTTCGCCTGATAGCGTTTCGAGGCCAGCGTATCGACATGCCGCTGCACATTGGTCGCGTGGCTCTTCAAATGGACGTTTCGCTGGGTGGGCTCCTCTGCAGACGCGGCCGCCATATAGGCTTCAAGCGAGACTTTTGAGTCGACGACAATCTGTCGCCCGCCGGGCAGATGGATCACCGCGTCCGGGCGCTGACGACCGTCCTCGGTCTGGTCATTCACCTGTTCGTTGAAGTCGCAATGCGCCGACAGGCCGGCTTGCTCCATCACGTTGCGAAGGGTCATCTCGCCCCAGCGACCGCCGCCCTTGGGCGCGGTCAGTGCGTTCACAAGCTTCCCGGTTTCGGCGGTGTTGCGATGCAGGCTTTCGCCAATTGCTTTGACTTGTTCCTGGATCGCGGATTTGTCCTCGGCCCGGACTTTCTCGATGTCTGCCACGCGTTTCTTGAACTCAGAGAAATTTTCGTCGATCGGCTTCATCAGTTCCTTGAGTTCGCCTTTGGCACCCTCGCGATGTTTCTGGAAAGTCTCATCCGCCATTTCGACAAATTGGGCCTGCGCCTGTTTCATGACTTGCTGGGCAAGCGACTCAAACTCTTCGCGCTGCTTCGCCGTCTGGCCCTTGAGTTCGGCGAATTGCAGCCGGGTCTCCTCAGCAACCGCGCGCTGAGTGTGCAGCGCCTGCTCGGTTTGTTTCAGGTCCGCCTCGAGCTCTTCCGCGCGCGCACTGGCCTGCCCGTGTTGCTCATTCAGCCGGTACAGCGCCGCGCCGAGCGCCAAGGCAACCACGATTGCGATCAGGTGGATGAGGTCGAGCCCCGTTTCGCCGATTTGGATAATGGGTTCCATATTTAGTCCTATACCCGAATCGGTCTAGAACATATGCAGAACTTTGTCGAGATTAAGCCTGGTTAAACATTGAACCGGAACAACAGGACATCGCCGTCCTGGACCACATAGTCCTTGCCCTCGGCGCGCATCTTCCCGGCCTCTTTGGCCCCGGCCTCGCCATTGTGAGCAACATAGTCGTCAAAGGCGATCGTCTCGGCGCGGATGAAGCCTTTTTCGAAATCACCGTGAATGACCCCGGCAGCTTGCGGCGCGGTCCATCCCTTGCGGATCGTCCAGGCACGCGATTCCTTCGGGCCGGCTGTGAAATAGGTTTGCAGG
The DNA here is from genome assembly GCA_024743015.1 of Hyphomonas sp. Lineage (GTDB taxonomy): Bacteria > Pseudomonadota > Alphaproteobacteria > Caulobacterales > Hyphomonadaceae > Henriciella. The sequence continues at coordinate 10,187 of JANSXJ010000018.1, forward strand.
CCCAGCAAATCGTAACCGGAATGGATGAGACGCGTGAGGCCTGGCTCTTCCAGGCCGAGCGTTTCGAGGAATTCAGCCTGTTCATCTGGGTCGAGCTGCGAGATCTCCGCCTCGATCTGGGCCGAGATGACAACCGCTTGCGAGCCTTCCTCAGCAGCGAAATCGACGACGCGCTGAGAATACTCGTTACCGCTCGCGGCGCTCTCCTCGTCGACATTTGCGACATAGAGCACGGGCTTCGCCGTCAGCAGCTGCAGCATGTTCCAGGCCTTGCGATCGTCCTCATCAATCTGAGCGCGGCGGGCCGGGCGACCTTCGTTCAGTTCAGCCAGCGCGAGGTCAATCAAAGCGACTTGCGCTTTGGCTTCCTTGTCGCCGGAATTGGCCTTCTTGACCCAGTTCGTCTTGCGCTTTTCGAGGCTTTCCAGATCGGCCAGCATCAATTCGGTCTCGACCACAGCCTGGTCGGCCAGCGGGTCAATCTTGCCGGAAACGTGCGTGATGTCGTCATCCTCAAAGCAGCGCAGGACATAGATGATGGCATCTGTCTCGCGAATATTGGCGAGGAATTGGTTGCCGAGGCCTTCACCCTTGGACGCGCCTTCAACCAGACCGGCAATATCGACAAAATTCATGCGCGCCGGGATGATCTCCTTGGAGCCTGCAATCTCGGCCAGTTTGGCCAGGCGCTTTTCAGGCACCGCGACTTCGCCGACATTTGGTTCGATCGTACAAAACGGATAGTTCGCCGCTTGCGCCGCTGCGGTTTGTGTCAATGCGTTGAACAAGGTCGACTTGCCGACATTTGGCAGTCCGACAATTCCACATTTGAAGCCCATCTCAGCCTCCGAAAATCTGCTGGCCGGGGCTTAGCGCATTTTGGCGGGATGAACAGGCCTTTTGTGTTGTCAGACGCTCCGCGGATCATATTACCGACTGGTCATCCGGCACAGTCTTTGCGACACTGGATGTCTAGGGAGGCGTTGATGGCGCGATATGACGTGTTTCTCGCAAACGCATTGGCGGATCGCGAACAGGCAGAATTGCTCGTTCGGCGTTTGCGCGCGCTCAAATTCAAGGTTCGCTACGACAAGAAACGTGAGCACACGACCCCCACGCCCAGAGATTATCGCGATGCCGACAATTCGGGCGCCGTTCTCGTCCTCTGGTCCGAACATGCCTGTGATACAGATAGCCGCGACAGCGACTGGATCCACGCCATCGCTCATCATGCGAGGTCCCGGGACGAAGGTCTTGTCCAGGCTGCGCTTGATGCCTCTGTCCCCGATGAGCCGTTCAGCGACGATCAACGTTTTGACCTGACAGGGCTTGCCCCGCGCAAGCTGGTGGATGGGGTTTACGATCTGGTCGAACACCTCGGCGCCCGCGAGGGCCGCACGGACCTTCGTGACTGGATGATGCTGAAAGCCAGCGACAAGGACGGCAAAGAGATCTGGAAGGAAAACCATCCGACCGATCCGATCGCGCTGGCGGGTAAGCCCAAGCCAGCGAAACCCGCGGCACCGGCCGCCAAGGTCGCGAGTGAAAAACCAGCGTCCTCATTCGCGCCAGCCGGGCTGGAGAAAATCCTGGATGCGCCTCCCGCTGCATCAACCAACCTGCCCGAGGATCGACTCGGTACGCTCATGCTGGCGGCTGTCGGCATTGTGCTTGTCGGCATGCTGATACTCAGCGCAGCGCTTCGCTCAGGCGTCGTCGCCGCAGCGCCTGTTGGCGCGGACGGCGTTCGGCTCGTCGAGCAATGCCCAGCAGGTCAGGTCCCGGCTTATCTGCTCAGTCCGCCGGTGCGGGCCCCGCTCGAACCTGGCCCGATCATCGACGATACCGAGGACGAGTAAGCGGATTAAACCTGTTTGGGATCGTGCTTTGGTGCGGGCGCCAGACGCATGACTTCAGTTTGATAACGCTCATCCCCGTCTGAGAGCAGGAGCGGCAAAGACCTGGCGCAGGCCGCGATCAGCGCATCGCGCCAGGGCTCGTCGGCTTTGGCAAAATCGGCGAGCACATAGGGCATGACGCGCGACTTGTCGCCGGGATGCCCGACCCCCATGCGAACCCGTCGGATATTCGCCCCGACATTCGCAATCATCGATCGAATGCCATTATTGCCGGAATGCCCGCCGCCGCGTTTGACGCGGGTGCGCCCCGGAGCGAGATCAATCTCGTCGTGGAACACGGTGACGTCTTCTGGGGCGAGCTTGTAGAACTGGATCGCCGCCTGAGCCGCGCGACCGGTTTCATTATAATAGGTTTCCGGCTTCATCAGCAGGACCTTCTCGCCGCCAATCTTGCCTTCGCAGACCTGGCTCTGGAACTTGCTCCGCCATGGCCCGAATCCATATTCGGAAGCGATCGCGTCCATCACCATGAAACCAAGATTGTGCCGGTTGCGCAGATATTTCGGCGCAGGATTTCCTTGTCCGACGAAAATATGCATGACCGGATCCTCTGCGGCATCAGCTGAATCAATAATGGCGGGGCGGCCGCGAAGCCACCCCGCCACCATATTGATTAGCGATTTGATCACTCTTCGGCAGCGCCGTCGTCATCTCCACCTTGCTTGGTGGCTTCGACTTCATCTGCCTCTGGTGCATCATCCTCTTCACCTTCTTCAACATCGGCAGCAATACCGCGGCCAACAATCGATGCGATGGTGAAATCACGATCGGTAATGGTCGGCTCTGCACCGTCCGGAAGTGTGATGTTCGAGATTTTGACATTGTCGCCAATGTCGAGACCGGTCAGGTCAGCGTCCAGGGAATCCGGAATGGCGTCGGCGCGAACGTTCAGCTCAACCGCGTGGCGGACCACGTTAAGCGCGCCGCCTTTCTTGAGGCCTGGAGAGGCATCTTCGTTGAGGAAGTTCACCACGACTTCAACCGTAATGACCTGGTCTTTCTTCACGCGGTACAGGTCGACGTGCTGAGGCTGATCCGTCACAGGGTGCATCTGAATGGCTTGCGGGATCACCAGCTGCTTCTTGCCGTCATGAACCAGCGTTGCGGTCGAAGACAGGAACTGGCCTGTATTGATCGCCTTGATCACTTCGTTTTGCTTCAGGTTGATCGCGACTGGATCCTCGCCGCCGCCATATAGCACACCTGGAACATAACCCTGACGTCGCGCTTCGCGTGCGCCGCCCTTACCGATGCGCTCGCGCACGTCGACATTGAATACGATATCTTGTGACATGTTTTTTCCTTTCGCCCTGAAGTCCGCCCTAGCCTTGATCCGGCTCGATGGGTGACAGCCTGACAGGAACGGCCTCGCGCCGCCCTTTCTTCAAGGCGCTGCCCATACAGGAAACAAACCATGGCTGCAACCGAGAAGCCGCAGACAACTTGACGAAACACCGTTTACAGACGTAGATTTACAGATGTAGCGAAAGAGAGGCAGCGAATGGCCAATCCCAATCCGTCGGAACTTGTGATTCTGAAATTTCTCTGGAACAGCGGCCCCAAGACCGCGCGGCAACTGCATGAAGCGGTTGGCCCTTCGCAAGACTGGCAGCTTTCGACCACCCGGACAGTGCTTGGCCGGATGGAAGCGAAAGGCTGGGTTCAGCGCAATGGATCTGTCGATCCGGTGACGTTTGAGCCGCTGCTCGACCGGGTCGAAACCCTTGGCAGCCTGGTGCGCCATCTCGCCCGCAAGGTTCTCGACATGGATGGCCCGATTCCCGCCACCATGTTCGCGGAGAGCCCTCACTTGTCCAATGATGAGCTCGACGAGCTCGATTCCATCATCAATGCGGCGGAAGCCAAAGAAAACGGAGAGTAGAGTATGTCAGCCCTCTGGTTCATCGCGTTTTCGCTGATCTGGACGGGGCTACTTGCGGGGGGTGCTCATTATCTGAGCCGAGAGCCCGTGCCGGCCCGGTTCGCACACACCATCTGGCGGGGCGCCGCCATCCTCGCTTTCCTGCCCTGGATGATTGCCGGTATCTACGCCCTGATCCCGGCGCCAATGGCTACGCCCATCCCGGATCTGCCTTATATTGGCGGCGCGGCAGAAGCCTTGTCGGCAAACGGAGCGATACAGGCCGCAACCGATTCCAATGCGGCGCCGATTATCGGGATGATCCTGATGGCGGTGCTGATTGGCGGCTGGCTCGCACGTCTCGGAATGAATGCCCTGTGCCAGATCCGGCTACAGAACATCAAGAAGCTCGCCAGACCACACGCACAAGTTCGGTCTGACATCTGGGCGCGCAAACTTGGTCTCAAGAACGCGCCTGCAACAGCGAGCATTCCGCATGGGTCGCCCTTTCTGGCGGGCATTCGCGAGCGCACAATCTATCTACCGGAAGCAATTTCCGATCAGCGCGACGCCGATATCATTCTGGCGCACGAGTGCACGCATATCTCGCGCGGTGACCTGATCACGCGCCCATTTGAGCGTCTGGTCGCGGATGTCTTTTGGTTCTCGCCATTCGCCTGGGTTATGCGTCGCCAACTCGACTATTGGCGCGAGGCGGCCTGCGACGAGCAGACTGCAGCGCTGACCGGCGACAATTTCGCCTATGCCCGCGCGCTCGCCAATACGGCGCGTGTAACCCGGCCGCACCCGGTTCAGACACTGCCAGTGGCTGCCTTCATCCTGCCGCGTCACGAGACGTTGAAGAAGCGTCTGACCCAGCTGCTGGAACGCGATGCGCGCAAGCCGAGGCAACGCCTCGCGGGCCTTGCTCTACTTGCGGGTCTTATACTTGCGCCACTTTCGCTCGCTCAAGCTACATCAGTGGTGAGCGGCAATGTCTTCACCCATGCCATCTTCGTGGAGTCCTATGCGAAGGTCAGCCAGCCCTTTGGCGAGATATATTATGAAGCTGAGGATAAATCCTGGTGGCACAGCGGCGTTGATATCAAAGCCAAGGAAGGCACACCCATCTACAGCCCGACCGAAGCGAAAGTGATCTGGGCCGGCAAGAAGGAAGACTATGGCTACACAGTCGACCTGTGGCTCGAGGATGGGCGCAAGATGCGGTTCTCGCAAATGTCGAAAATCCTGGTTGAGAAAGATCAGAAAATCAAAGCAGGCACGCTGATCGGCAAAGTCGGCAAGTCCGGCAAAGGCGCCACTGGCCCGCACCTGCACCTCGAAGTCTACAAGGATGGCGAACATCAGGACCCGCTAAAGGTCAAAGGCCTGGTCCTGTACGAAGGCTGCTGCGACGCCCGGGGCTGAGCATCGCCGCCAAGCCGCGAACCATAATGAGGCTCGGATCGCTGGTCCGGGCCTCTTCTCGTTTCGTTTTCGTCGTTTAATCGAAGAGTTTCGAAACGCTCTCATTATTGGCGATCCGGCGTATGGCCTCGCCAAGCAGCGGTGCCACGGACAAGACACGAAGCTTCTTAGACTTCAGGTCCGCGTCAGACGGCTGGATCGTGTTGCAGATGACCAGCTCATCCATTTCGGATTTCTCGACACGCCCGACTGCATTGTTCGAGAGCACCCCATGGGTGATATAGGCGCTCACCGCGGTCGCGCCCTGTTCCTTCAGCGCGGCAGCGGCGTTGCACAATGTGCCCCCGGAGTCGCAAATGTCATCGACCAGGATGCACTGGCGACCATCCACGTCACCGATAATGTTCATGACCTCGGATTTGCCAGCTTCTGGGCGGCGCTTGTCGACAATTGCCAGATCGGCGCCGATGCGCTTGGCGAAAGATCGCGCCCGGACCACACCGCCGACGTCGGGTGAGACCACCATCAGCTTGTCTCCGCCCAGACGGCGCTGGACATCGTCCACCATTACCGGCAGGGCGACCATATTGTCCGTCGGAATGTCGAAGAAGCCCTGGATCTGACCGGCATGCAGATCCATTGTAAGCACGCGATCGGCGCCGGCGGCGGAAATCAGATTTGCGACCAGCTTTGCGGAGATGGGCGTTCGGCCATCTGTCTTGCGATCCTGACGGGCATAACCGAAATACGGAATAACCGCTGTAATCCGCGCCGCGGAGGCGCGTCGCAGTGCGTCAATGCAGATCAGCAATTCCATCAAATTATCGTTGGCGGGCTTCGACGTGGACTGGATGATGAAGACATCCTCGCCGCGAACATTTTCATTGATCCGTACGAAGATCTCATTGTCGGCGAAATTCTTCACCTCGGCATCTGTCAGCGGACAATCGAGATGATCCGCAATCGCATTTGCCAATGGCCTGTTCGCGTTACAGGAAATAAGTTTCATTGAGGTGCCGCCTTTGCCCGTATTCCTGTCCAAGGCTTAAAGACGAACGCTCGGTGAGTCGCAAGGTGACTCTGTTGCGGCGCTTCGTGTTTTGGCAGTGGGTGTGGCTTAACGGCCAAGAATGCGCCCGGCAACGGCGTCCAGTTTCGCCAGGATCGCTGGATCACGTGCCTCCGGCGCGGTGATCAACGCATAGTCGAGACAGGTCTCGATTCCCTGCGGCGACGATGTGCGCGGTTTCCCCTGCAGCGACTGGGCCAGGGCTGAGACGGCCGCTTTCGCCTTCGAGGTGTTTGCGGCCATCACTTCCAGGACATTCGTGACCTCGACGGCGGCCTCGCCCTCGCGCCAGCAATCATAGTCGGTGACCATGGCGATGGTCGCATAAGGCAGCTCGGCCTCGCGCGCCAGTTTGGCCTCTGGCATATTGGTCATGCCGATCACGTCGCATCCCCATTGACGATAGAGGTGACTTTCAGCCCGGGAAGAGAATTGCGGGCCTTCCATGGTCAGATAGGTGCCGCCGCGATGGACCCTCGCGCCGACGGACTTAGCGGCATCCCCTGCGAGACCTGAGAGACGCGAGCAGATCGGGTCGGCCATGGAAACGTGGGCGACCATGCCTGGACCGAAATAGGTCTTCTCGCGAGCGAAGGTCCGGTCAATGAACTGATCGACCATGACAAACTCTCCCGGGGCATATTGCTCCTGCAGCGAGCCACAGGCCGAGATGGACAAGATGTCCGTACAGCCGAGGCGCTTCAACGCATCGATATTGGCGCGATAAGGCACGGTTGTCGGAGACAGACGGTGACCCTTGCCGTGGCGCGGCAGGAAAACCATCTCGACATCGCCAACCCGGCCTTTGACCAGCGCATCCGAGGGTGCGCCCCAGGGGGTGTCGACGCGAACCTGCTCGGCATTCTCCAGGCCGTCTATCTCATAGAGACCCGAGCCGCCAATAACGCCAATGACCCATTTGGACATGGACTTCCTCCAGATGCGAAAACCCCGCCCTTGGAGCAATCCAGGGCGGGGTCGTCAATTCACCAGACTGTGTTCTGTGCTGCTTAGTGCTCAACGCTGCGCCAGATGCGCTTGTAGGAGAACCAGAGCAGGATCGCCAGCAGGACCAGATAGATCATGGTTGGCAGGGCCAGGGACTTGCGCTGGCCCTGTTTTGGATCGCCCGCCCAGTGCAGGAACTGAGCAACATCCTTGGCCATCTGAGACGTCGTGGCTTCGGTGCCATCAATATATTCGACGCGGCCATCCGGTAGCTGCGGTGCCATGGCGAGGAAGCCGCCATAAGGCGTATGGCGCGGATCACCGTCCCATTGCGGCGTGGTATCCCCGGCAAAGTATGGGTTGTAATAGAGGCCTGTCGGCTGGATCAGCGTGCCAACCGTCTCATCCTTGTCGAACTCGAGATAATTGACGTTGAGACCGTCTTCGCCGGGCTTCGTCTTGATTTTCTCTGGGTCCGGATACCCAGTCAGAAGCGAGTAGATATAAGATGCGCCATCACCTTCATTGCCGTGACCACGCGCTTTGGTGATGACGGAAAGGTCTGGTGGCATCGCCCCGCCATTGGCCGCCATGGCGGCCTGATCGTTCGGATACGGGCTGCGGAATGGATCAGACGGACGCGCCGGGCGATAGACAGGATCGCCATTCTCATCCGGGTTCGGATCCAGAATCTCGAACTCTGCGGCAATCGCCTTGACCAGCGGATTGTCGTTCGCATTCGGATAGTCCGAGCTGTAGAACGGTCCGCCTTTTTCACCGAGATTGCGATAAGACAGCAGCTTCATGCCGTGGCAGGAGGCACAGACTTCCTTATAGACCTGGAAGCCGCGCTGGACGCTGTCCTTGTCGAGCTTGCCCGCAGGGACCTTCGCGAACTTCCAGCCATCTTCCGGAGCGTGCGCGTGCTTCGCGCCGCCGGCGGCATGAGCTGTCAGGCCGAGAGCGAGCGCGCCAAGACCTGCGAGGAGAGGACGGAAAAGTTTCATATCCGTGTTTCCTTATTCGGCTGGCGCCGCTGCCGGCGCATCGTGTCCAAGTACGGACTTGTGAATGGAGTCCGGTTCACCCTTTGGACGCTCGCGGAGGCCCAGAACTGGCAGGATGATCAGGAAGAAGGCGAAATAGTAAGCGGTCAGGATCTGGGACAGAGTCTTGAACGTGAAGGCCGGGGCCTTCTGAATCGCCATGGAGGCGACGCCGCCACTGTCACGCTGTTCATCGCGGAACTGCGCAGCCGGGGCAAACTCTTCAAAGACGCGGCTGCCTTCCAGGCCTGCGGAGTCGGTGTAGTTGACCACCAGCTTGTCTTTTCCCATCGCCACAACCGCATTGTCGGGATTGGACGCGCCGCACCAGCCAAGCAACAGGCAGACCACCACAAAGACCATGTAGAACTGCTTCGCCACCGGACGATAGCGCATGGACTTCACCTTGGATGTGTCCAGCCAGGGCAGCAGGAATAGAACCGCAATCGATCCGAACATGGCGATAACGCCAAGCAGCTTCGCATCCATCGGTCCAATATTGAACGTGATGGCCCGCAGGATCGCGTAGAAGGGTAGCAGGTACCATTCCGGCACAATGTGCGCAGGTGTCACCAGCGGGTTGGCTTCGATATAATTATCTGCGTGACCAAGAACGTTTGGCGCATAGAAGACAAAGACTGCGAAGATGATCAGGAACACAACAATCGCGAAGCCATCCTTGACCGTGTAATACGGGTGGAATGGAACCGTGTCCTTTTTCGTATCCTGAACTTCAACCCCTGTCGGGTTGTTATTGCCAGGTACGTGCAGCGCCCAAATGTGCAAGATCACAACCCCGGCAATCATGAAGGGCAGCAAATAGTGGAGCGAGAAGAAGCGCTGCAGCGTCTGGTTGCCGACC
>JANSXJ010000117.1 GCA_024743015.1 Hyphomonas sp.
ATCGTGTCGTCCAGTGCATATCGGAGCTCATGACGCCAGTACCATCTCCCATCATGTTCGATCGAGCGCGTGTTACCCGCAACAGAGACCGCGCTTCTTCTCGTTTCCGGGAGTATGCCTTCCTTAAGGGCAGGGAGTCGACTCAATTATTAGAAAGATTGAACGACACATCGCGTGAATTTGAGCGCGCGCTGGATATCGGAGCGCATGACGGACAGGCCTGCGAAGCGCTTCGAGAGAGTGGAAAAGTCAAGCAAATCATCGCATTGGAATCGGCTCCTCGAATGGTGGCGAAGCTTCAATCCAACGGGTTTGAGACCGTCTCGACGAAGACCGAAAAATTGCCCTTTCCAGAGGCAAGTTTCGATCTCGCGACCAGCGTTTTGTCATTGCACTGGATAAATGACTTGCCGGGTGTGCTCACGCAGGTGCGGCAGGTACTGGCACCGGATGGCCTTTTCCTGGCGTCCCTGTTCGGCGGTGGAACGCTGTCTGAATTGCGCGCCTCTCTGATTGAGGCCGAAAGTGAGATCACCGGAGGCATCAGTCCGCGCTTGTCGCCGTTGCCGGGATTGCAAGACATGGCGGGACTGCTGCAACGCGCCGGGTTTGCGCTCCCGGTCGCCGATGTCGAGCGCGTCACCGTGCGCTACAGCCATCCGATAAAACTGCTCGAAGATCTCAAGGGAATGGGCGAGCAGGCGGCTTTCGCTCCTCGCGAGGGACAGGAGCGTCGCCCGCTGTCACGCCGCATTCTGGCGCGCATGAGCGAAATCTATCAGTCCAGGTTCAGTGATCCCGATGGCAAGGTGCGTGCGACGTTCGAGATTATCTGGCTGTCGGGCTGGGCCCCGCATGAGAGCCAACCGAAACCCCTGCGACCGGGAAGCGGGAGGTTCAGCCTGGCTGATGCGGTGAAACGCGCTCGCGACGCAGACGCCGACTAGCGGGTCAGCTTTCGTGTGCCCCCTTTAAGCCCCGCCGCAAATCAGCGTAAGATGTTGGGTATTGATGGGAGCGGGCAAAATGGCACTGAAATCAAGCGCGGTTGGAATTTGGATAATCGCGACCGGTATAATCGTCGCTTTGCTCTATCTCGGCCGGGATATTTTTGCGCCGTTTGCGCTGGCCGTATTCCTGTTCCTGATCATTGAAGGGTTTGCGCGGGTCATTGACGAAAGATCGGCGCTGCTGAAACGCGGGTGGTCACGCGCGCTCGCGATTCTGGTGGTGATCGGGGGGTTTGTTGGGTTTCTCGCTATGATGGCCCGCGGCGTCGCAGAGTTTGGCAGCCAGGGCGACGCCTATCTCAATCGGATCAACGGCCTGATCGAAGATGCCTATGGCTGGCTTCATCTTGGAGACGCACCGACGCTGACGCAGCTGGTGTTCAACGAAACCGGACAAGCCTTTCTCGGCACAATTGCCAGCGCGACCAGCGGTCTGACCGGAGATCTGGTCTTGATCCTGATCTATGTCGCGTTCCTGTTTCTGGCGCAGTCTGCCTGGCCGGTGAAGCTCGACCGGATCTTTCCGAATGTCGCACAACGTCAGCAGGTCAAGGAAGTCGGCGACGCGGCGCGGCGCGGAATCGAAACATATCTCTGGACGCAAACCGTCATCAGCGCGCTGATCACGGCTCTCACTTATGCGACGTTGTCACTTCTCGGCGTGGACAATGCACTTTTTCTTTCGACGCTGATTTTTGTGCTGAACTATATCCCCACGATAGGGTCGATTGTTGCGGCGCTGGTGCCGCCCCTCTTTGCGCTTGTGCAACCCGAAATTGCACCATGGATTCCGGGGGATGCTCCCAATGACAGCTATGTGTTCGCCGCGTTGGTTTTTCTCGGCGTCAGCTTCTGGCAGTTCTCGATTGGCAACTTTGTGCAACCACGGATTATGGGAGACACACTCAACCTATCCGCGTTAGTCGTGCTCCTTTCGCTGGCCATATGGGGCGCGATTTGGGGCATCCCCGGCATGTTCCTGTCAGCGCCGCTGACGGTGTTGATGATGATCCTTTTTGCGCAATCTGATTCGACCAGGTGGATCGCCATTTTGCTCTCTGCGAACGGTGAACCCTTGTCACATGAAAGCGCGACAAATGCAGAAAGTGATGAGACCCAGTCCCTTGAATCTCAATGATTGTTACAGTAGCAGCTGATTTTTCGCTTGGCTTTATTCCGACAAGGATATATATACAGAGACGTTGGGACAAAATCAGTCGAATTATAGAAATCTGGCCTCCGCGTGCGTCCCCCCACCCAGCCTGCGGATGAGGCCAGTAGGACCCACCGGACAAGTCCCCGTTCGGTGGGTCCGCTTATTTCAGGTTCAAGCGCGCGTCTACGCTACAGTTTGCATGAATTTGCGCATTGCATCTGCCGCGAGTGCAAACTGAGCAAAACTGGGTTTGGATCCGGTATAGGTCTTCACTTCGGACAAGAGTGTCGTGCGCGCACCGTCATGCTGACTGACCCAGGACTCAACGTCGCCTGACACAAGCGCAAGTTGTGAAGCATCGGCTTGCAAATGCTCCAGTTCCCGGATCAGTCCGCGGGTCGCCAACCGGTCCCAGTGCGGCATGTCAGAGACGGCGTTAGTGGCCGCTGCGCGCAGTCGATCGAGTGAGAGCGCGTCTCCCACATACAGATATGCAGCTGTCGCGTCCTCAGGGCTTCGATCGCTCTTGGCGGCCAATTGAGTGATAAGCGGGGCGTCTGCGAGCAGGCGCGTTGCGGCGACAGATTCTGCGAGTTCAACCGGGACCCCTTCGCGGGCCAGGTGATTGATCCGGCGCTGGGACACAGCTTTCTCATAGGCGGGAAGGGCCGCCGCTGTCAGCTGTGACAGAGCGCTCCGAGCGTCAGCCAGGCTCTCGATCTGGGCGGCGATCGTGCCATCAATATTTGCCGTCAGGACACTATGCGTCAGTCGGCGCAAGGACGCTGCCAGACCTGCCATCAGGTTATTCTGGCGCTGGGCCGGGACCTGATTGTCCAACGCGTCGATTTGCGATTTCAGATTGGAGATATCGAGTACCGCCCGCGCAACCTCGAATGCGGCAACAATGTCGGCATTGGCCGCGCCAGATTGCTCGCGCAGTCTTAGCAGGAAGACCGGTCCGGCAATGTCGACGATGCGGTTGGCGAGCACTGTGCAAATGATCTCGCGTTTCAATCGGTGCGCTTCCATGACGTCCTGATATTGCAGAAGCGCTTTCGGGAAGTAGCCACGCAAAGTCGTCTGGAAATAGGGATCGTCCGGCACACTCGACGCAACCAGATCGTCGAACAGAACGATCTTGGTCCAGGCCATGAGCACCGCGATTTCGGGGCGCGTGAGAGCCCGGCCATCGGCCTCGAACTGCGTCATCTCGGCCGTGCTCGGTAAGCCTTCCACTTTGCGATCCAGGACGCCGCGCTCTTCAAGGCGCACCATCAATCGTTCAAACGCGACGTGATCACGCTGAGCCCGCTCCTCAGCAAAGCTGAGGGCTCCGGTCTGGGAATAGTTGTGCGCCAGGACGTGTTCGGCCACGTCATCGGTCATCGATGCGAGTAGTGTATTGCGCTCGCCGCTCGGCAACGCACCGCGGCGCATGGCTTCGGTACAGAGGATCTTGATATTGACCTCATGGTCCGAGCTGTCGACGCCGGCTGAATTATCGATCGCATCCGTGTTCAGGCGAACGCCGTTTAATGCGGCCTCAATTCGCCCGGCCTGTGTCAGACCGAGATTGGCGCCTTCGCCGATGACTTTTGCTTTGAGATCTGCGCCATTGATCCGCATCGCATCATTCGCGCGGTCGCCTGCATCGGCGTTCGTTTCGTTCGAAGCCTTGATATAGGTTCCGATCCCACCAAACCAGAGCAGTTCGCATTCAGACTTTAGCAGCGCGTGGATGAGTTCATCCGGTGTGACCGCGTCGGAGGACAGCCCTGTGAGCGCCTTGATCTGAGGGCTCAGTTGCACGGATTTCGCTGAGCGATCAAATATCCCGCCGCCTTCACTGATCAGGTCTTGATCATAGTCCATCCAGCTTGAACGTGGCAGGTCGAACATGCGTTTGCGTTCTTCCCATAAGCGTTCGGGGTCCTGCGGATCCGGATCGACGAAAATGTGCATGTGATTGAACGCCGCCTGCAGACGGATTTGCTTGGAGAGCAACATGCCGTTGCCAAACACATCACCGCTCATGTCGCCGCAGCCGATCACGGTAAACGGTTCGGTCTGGATATCCTTGCCGATCTCGCGGAAGTGGCGCTTGACGGCTTCCCAAGCGCCGCGGGCGGTGATGCCCATTTTCTTGTGATCATAGCCGGCAGATCCGCCGGAGGCGAACGCATCACCCAGCCAGAAGCCATGCGAAACACTGATTTCATTGGCGATGTCTGAAAAAGTCGCAGTACCCTTGTCGGCCGCAACAACGAGGTAGGGGTCGTCCCCATCATGGATCACCGTGCGAGCAGGGGGCTGCACCGTGCCGTCTATTAGGTTGTCCGTGAGGCCCAGAAGGCTTGTGATGAAGGTCTTATACGCTTCGATACCGGCATCGCGCACCGCTTCCCGGCTTCCGCCCAGCGGGAGGCGTTTGGGGAAGAATCCGCCTTTCGAACCAACGGGCACGATCACGGCATTCTTGACCTGCTGCGCCTTAACCAGGCCGAGCACTTCGGTGCGGAAATCATCCCGGCGATCCGACCATCGGAGCCCGCCGCGGGCGACGGGGCCAAAGCGGCAATGCACACCTTCGACCATGGGCGAGTCGACAAAGATCTCTCGATAAGGTTTCGGCGCAGGCAAATCCTCCAGCTCGCGGCTGGCAATCTTGAAGCTGATATAAGGCAGCGCCCACCCGTCCGAGCCAGTCTGGTAGAAGTTCGTCCGCTGAATCGCCATGATCAAATCGGCCAGCCGTCTGACGACACGATCATGATCAAGGGAAGCGACGGCTTTTAGCGCGTCTTCGATTTTGTCGCCGAGCGTCACCATGGCCGCGTCTCGACTGTCTTCAAAGTCCGGATCAAACCGGGCCGCAAAGAGGGCAACCAGGTGTTTGGTCAGTTCCGGGTTGTTATTCAGGGCTGCGATCTGTGTCTGACGCGCCGGGTCGAGACCTGTCTGGTGGCGGTAGGCGCACAAAGCGCGGCACAGCGCGGATTCGCGCCAGGACAGTCCGGCATTGAAGACCAGTGCGTTGAAGCCATCATTCTCTGCCCGGTCGCTCCAGACCGCGACAAACGCGTCCTCGAACACGCCGCCAATTTCCTCAAGATCGATTTCCTTACCGTCGACGCGGCGCATCGAAAGGGAATGGACCCAATATTCTTCAGGCGCATCCGCAACGGGTTTCGACGTGGGGGCAACCGGGTAGCCGGTCTCAAACGCCACGAACAGGCCCATGCGTTCAAACACCGGAACGCAATCAGACAGCGCGATCGCCCCATTGCGGGAATAGATTTTCGCGCGAACCTTCGCCAGTGTATCCGTGCTTCGTCGATAGGCCCGGAGCGCGATTGGATTGTCACGATCCAGCTTAGCCAGCATGGCCACATCCGCCATCGCCTCTTCTGGATCAAAGGCTTCGCGGTATGCAGCGTTGAATGCGCCCGTAAACAAGGTCGCCAGAGAGCGTCCGTCGGCGCTGAGATCGCTCGCCATCACGGCGTCGTGGAACCGGTCATTCCAGCCACGCGACAGCTCAGCGATGTTTTTCTCCAGAGCCGCCAAGTCTGGTTTGGGTCCCGACACTGGCAACGCGGTTTCGAACAGGACTCGTACCATCGTGGCGCCGTCGAAACTCGGCTGGAAGCTACTCATGCGTCCGCCCCACGCGGTCTCGATCGCATCTGCAATCCGTCGGCGTAGATCGGTATCGTATGCTTCTCTCGGGATGAAAACGACGGTCGAAACGAAGCGATTGAACCGATCTGCCCGCGTGAAGACACGCACGCGCGGTCTTGCAACCAGGTCGAGAACGCCCTGCATGATCGGGGCAAGCTCTTCTGACTTGGTCTGGATCAGTTCGTCGCGCGGCCAGCCCTCAATGATGTTCGAGAGGGTCTTTTCGTTGTGACTGCCGGGCAGCACGTTCAGGATATCCAGAACGCGCTGCATGCGTCGTCGCAAGAGCGGGATGTTGCGAACAGATTCATTGTAAGCTTCGGCAGTGTATAGACCAAGGAACCGGGTTTCGCCGATGACCTGGCCTTTATCGCCGAAGTGTTTCACGCCGACATAATCACAGGCGACGCGGCGGTGAACGCGGCTTTGCAACGTGGCCTTGGCCATGATCAGGGTTTCAGGTTCGGCGAGGAAGGCGCCGATTTCTTCCGTCAGCAGAAGCGGTTCCGCGCCGCGTCTGAGGACGTTGCGTGTATCGTCTCGCAGCAGCCCCAGATTAGATCCCTCAACCGTGTGCGGCTCTTCGGGCAGGACATTGCCATCTGGTCCCGTCTGAAAGGTGTAGCTGCGGACGCCCAGGAAAACGAAACGCTCATTTCCGAGCCATTTCAGAAACTCTGTGGCTTCATCCTTATAGCGTTCAGAGACGTGTTCATTTTGCGCCAGGCGTTCGATTTCGGCAGCCATGCGGGCGCGCATCTCCTGATAGTCCGCCGTCGCGGAATGAACGTCAGCCAGCGTCGCTTCGGCCTCTGCCAGCAACAAGGCCTGCTCGCCTTCGCTCAGGTCTGGCAGGTGGATCTGAATTAGCGAGAAGCGACCATTGCCGGTTTCAACGATGGGGTGAAACAGCGTGAGTACTTCGAAGCCGAGATCACTGCATGCACCGAGCAGGGAATCGACCAGAAACGGTCGGTCTGGTCCTACTGCTTCCAACAAGTGATGCCCGAGCAGATCATTGTGAATCCCCTCTGCGGGGCGGATTCGCACCGAGGCTGAGCTTGTTGTTTCAAACCACTCCCAGAGTGATTTGCCCAGTGTCTCAATATTCCCGCTGGGGATAGAATTTCTGGAATCGGCAGGAACTTCGGCAAGCATTTGCGCGATGCACGATTTCAGCGGGTCAGAATTTCTTGTTTTTGATGAGGTTTGAGAATTATCAGCCATACCGGAGCGCCCTTGAAAGGATGCTCTTCCTTAAGGGAAATCTCACAGCGCCTCAATCGATGTGGCATTGATTTTTTTGCATCAGCTGTTGACTGCGATGTCAGCGCTCGCGGTCCTTATTGACCTTCCAATGCTTCCGCCAGCTCGGTGCCTTTCTCAGCCCGAAATGCCGCGCAAAGCCGAGCCGACTCCGTCGCTTGTGCAAGCCGCCTTTCATAGCCTGGCATCAGACTGGCCTGTGTCTCAAGGAAAGCAATCGCGTCATTGATTTCATCCTCCGTGCAAAAATAGGAAACCAATCTGGCGGTTTGCGGTTTGCGGATTTCGGGGGTTTTTTCGATCACCTGTTCAAAGTCGGTTTTGAACTTTTCCCAGGCTGCGGCGCGGGCGTTTTCGTTTTGCAAGGCCGCCAGGTAAACGCCCCAGGTGAGCTGACCCTCATAGGCATCCGTTAGAACCAGATCCATAAGCGCGAGCGTATTGGTTTCGTCGCCCTTTTGAGCAAGTGTATAAAAGATCTGGCGGCGCTCACGCTGATTGGATGCGTTCTCCGCATAGTTCAGGGCGGCCTGGAAGAACGCGCCATCGTCGTTTTCTGCAGCAAGCTTGATCGCGGTCTGGACCAGGTCGGGCGTCAGGGCGGATGGATCAGGCGCGTTGATCACACCGATATAGGCCGCTGCACCTGCTTCCAGGCTTGTGCGTTCTTCTTCCAGACGGTTCATATTGATCAAGGCGCTGCTGAGCGACGTCTTGAGCAATTGCTCGCCTTCGCTGAGGGCCCTCGCAGGGTTGGAGGCCAGACGGTTCCATCTCTCATCATAGGCGGCTCTGACAAAATCGCGGAAAGCATCCTTTGATGCCACGTCGGGCAAGGCGTCGAGATACCGGTCAAAGGTCGATAATGGGTCAAGCGCCGCGCTCCACGCGCCGTCAGCATTGACCGCAATCACCTGAAGCAGCGTCTCGGCCGCCAGATCGCCCGCAGCGAAAGCGGCGGTCGCGCTGTCGATGAAGCTCAGCTGTTCCGCCGGAGTGAGTTGATCATAATTCGCGATGAGATTCTGCCAGGCTGATTCATTCAGCTTGAAGCGCCAATAACCCGCCCCGTCCGCATTGGGCAGCACCCAATCGGGGCAACCGCCATCCAGTGGAACTTGCATGGATGACCCGCTGAACATTTGCCGGACAGTTCGCTCTCCATTCGCCCCGTTCATCTTGATGGCAAGCGGGATCGCCCAGGTCTGGGCGGCCGGGTCAATCGTCGATCCAACCGGCGCATAGCGACTCTGGGACACGGTGATCAGGCCAGCATCGGGCGCTGGGCAGGTGAATTCAACGTCCAGATAAGGAATACCAGGCTGCATGATGAAAGAGTTGAAGCTTTCGACAACGTCCGGGGTTTTGCTGCCATCGGCGATCGAGGTCATGAAATCATCGACGTCCGCCACACCGTCTTCGAACCGGCGCATATGCAGCCGGATGCCGTCTCTGAAGGCCTCTTCGCCAAGGTAGTTTTCAAACATGGACAGGACGCCGCCACCTTTGCGGTAGGTGATGGAATCGAAAGCATCGAGAATATCTGCATTGCGATCAATTGGATTACGAATCTGCCGCGCCGATGCCAGGCTGTCATTGTCCATGGCACCGATCGCAGCGCGCTGCGCCGCGAGATCAAATCCCGTATTGGGATACACCGCGTCCATCGTCTTGTAGCTGATCCATGTCGCGAAGGCTTCGTTCAGCCAGATATCATTCCACCAGCGCGGCGTGACCAGGTTGCCGAACCATTGGTGCCCGAGCTCATGCGCGTGAGTGGTCATCGCCCCACGTCTGCGCGCGAGACTGGTTCGCTCATCCATCAACAGCGCGCTCTCGCGATAGATGATCGCCCCGGCATTCTCCATCGCGCCATACGCAAAATCAGGCACCGCGATGAGGTCGAGTTTGCCATATGGATACGGGTAATCGAAATAGGCTTCCTGCCAGGTCACCATTTCGTCGGTGATGGCCATCGCTTTTTCCAGTTTGTCACCTTTGCCAGATGGCGAGAAGCCGCGAAACGGAACGGCGCGAGGACGAATCCCGTTTGGTGGCAGAACGCCTCCATCTCTCAAATCGTATGGGCCGACCGCGAGTGCGACGAGGTATGACTGAATTTCCCGAGTGGTCGCAAACTGGAACTCGATATTGCCATCATCGCGTACAGTCTGGGCTTTCAAAGCGCCATTCGTTACAACCTGATTGCCCGCCGGTGTGGCGACCGTCAGAGTCCATGGGGTCTTGAAGCGTGGTTCGTCAAAGCTCGGCACAAGACGACGGGCGTCGATGGGTTCCATCTGCGTCGCGAGATAAGGGCGACCGTTCTGCTTCGCTTTGTAGAGTCCTGACAGATTCAAATTGTAAGGGGCCGTATAGGCCATCGTCAGAGTCGAATTGCCTTGCGGGACGGGCGTCTCAAAATCGAGCCGCGACACTCCGCCTTCGGCTTTGGACCGCGTGAACTCAGCGTCCAGGCGCGTGCCATCGGCAAGCAAGACGAAGGCGGAAGACACATCGTGATCGATACTGTGCAACCAGATCCGCGCGTGAGGTTCGTCCAACTTGATATCAATCTCAACGGTACCGGAAAACTCATCTTGAGCCGGGTCGGTGAACAGATCCAATCGATAGGCCGTCGGGGTTACGCCCTCAGGAAGCTGGCCCGCGGGTGGGATATCTTGCAAAATGGGGGGCACCTGATCGAAGGTGACATCGTCACTGCCCCGGGTGCAGCCGCTCAGCACAAGTGTTCCGGCAATTCCAGCGAACAGCCATGATCGAAAGGTTTTCGTCAGCATTTTGCGGTCCTATAGCCACCATGAGGCACGGCTTGAAGCATAGGAAGAGGGACGGCGTAAAGGTTTCTATCTGTTCATCTTTGCG
>JANSXJ010000419.1 GCA_024743015.1 Hyphomonas sp.
AACATCCAGTCATAGACGGTTTGCTTGCACTCTTCGACGGCCACCATCAGCTGCAACCCCAGGAAGTATTGATGATGCAAATGCGCCTGCGCTGTAATGGCGGCTGATGTCATGGTGATCCTCCGGCTGGGTGCGGTAGTGTTATCATCCACCCGGCGCCTGTGTCAGCCTGTGCCTCTGCGTCATCTGAAAGCCGGATCTGAAAGTCGGGGTCGGCGCTTGACTTCCGCGAGGACCGGACACTCTTCCTGCCCGCAGAAACCTGTTGGGAGAAAGCCATGAAAGTTGCCGCCGTGAAGAAACCGGGAGGTCCCGGAAACCTGATCATCGAAGACCGCCCGGATCCTGTTGCGGGCCCAGGCGAAGTGCTGGTGCGTGTGCGTGCGTCCTCGCTCAATTATCACGACTTTGTTGTCGTCATGGGCGGTATACCCACCGATGATGGACGGATTCCGATGTCCGACGGTGCCGGAGATGTGGTTGCTGTTGGCGAAGGCGTGACGCGGTTCAAAACCGGGGACAAAGTGCTCTCTACTTTCTTTCCGGATTGGTTTTATGGCGGCCCGCAAGCGGCAGGGTTCTTCTCGGTCCCCGGCGATGGCGTTGACGGGTTTGCTGCTGAATTGGTCGCCATGCCGGCAGATGCTTTCACGCGGATCCCGGACGGATACTCTTACACTGAAGCCGCTACGCTTCCCTGCGCCGCGCTAACGGCTTGGCGCGGCATGTTTGTCGAAAACAAAGTCCAGCCCGGCGACTGGGTCCTGACCCAGGGCACGGGCGGCGTTTCGATTTTTGCGCTCCAATTCGCCAAAGCTGCAGGTGCCCGCGTGATCGCGACGTCTTCGTCAGACGCGAAGTTGGAAAAGCTGAAAGCGCTCGGTGCCGATCATCTCATCAATTACAAAGAAACCCCCGAATGGGGTAAAAAGGCGTTCGAACTGACCGGCGGCCGCGGCGTCGATGAAGTCGTGGAAATTGGCGGCCCGGGCACGATGGCGCAGTCGATCGCTGCCTGCCGCGTCGGCGGGCATATTTCCCTGATCGGCGTGCTGACCGGTGTGTCCGGCGAAGTTCCAACGGCAGCGCTGTTTTCCAAGAACATCACCGTGTCCGGCATCACCGTCGGCTCCCGTGAACAACAGGAAGACATGATCGCTGCCATTGATGCGAACGGTATCAAGCCGGTGCTCGACAAGGATTTCCCATTGTCCGAAATCGCGGCCGCCTTTGCACATCAGGCCAGCCAGCAGCATTTAGGCAAGATCACGCTGTCGATCTGATCGGGTACGACACGCGAAAAAGTCGGGACCGCTCAATCTAAACCCATTTTTGTGCTACACTCCCGTCAGGGAGGACGACACAATGAACATCAAGACACTCTGGATGGCGGGCGCGGCAGCGGCCGCCCTCAGTCTATCATCCTGCATTTTGGCGGAGCCGGTAGAAACAGCGACCAATGAAGGCGAAACGCCGCCTTTCATTGATCCGCTTTTGCTATCGCAGAGCATGTGCAGCAGCCGCGCATCGCAAGCGTCAGAAACGGCGTTGAAAGCGGCGGCAAGCCTGAACCCTGGCTTCGACTATGGCGCCCCTTTCGCGCTGCCAGACGCGGTGATTGCTCATTTCCACTATCCGATCACGACGAAGAGCGAAGAGGCTCAGATCTGGTTTGATACTGGCCTCGCGCACATGGCGAATTTCAACCATGACGAAGCCATCGCGTCTTTCCGCCAGGCACAAAGCGCTGATGCGAACTGCGCGATGTGCTATTGGGGGGAAGGTCTCTCCTTTGGAAGTAATATCAACATTCCCTACATAGCTGAGCGCGGTGCTGCAGGCTTGTTGGCGACCCGCGAAGCGGTCACCCGAATGGACGGGCTAACCCCGCAGGAAGTGAAACTGATCAAGGCGCTAGACATGCGTTACAGCGTCGAGGGTGAAGCCGAAGTCGTGGAAAATGCAGGTGATTTTGCCGATGCCATGGATGAGGTCGCCATAGCGTTTCCGGAAGACAAGTTTATTCTGTCACTCGCCGCCGAAGCCAATATGGACACCCAGCCGTGGGATTATTGGGAACAGGGTGCGCGCGTGCCGAAAGGTCGGACCGCGCGGACATTGGAACTGATCGAAAACGCGTTGGCGATTGATCCGGATTTCGCGCCAGCGATCCATCTTTACATTCACGTCACTGAATCTTCGATCGATCCGTTTCGCGCCGAATCCTATGCCGACCGGTTGTTGAAGCAGGAGCTTGGCGTCGGGCACCTCGTGCACATGCCATCCCACATATATTTGCGGCTTGGGCAATGGAAAAAGTCCCATGCGTCGAACGTCTCTGCGATTGCCGCCGACGAAGCCTACATCGCAGCTACGGACAATGCCGCGGTCTATGGCAGCGTTTACTATCCGCACAACGTCCATTTTGTGGTCGCCAGTTCTCAGTTTGCCGGGGATGGCGAAACAGCGCTGGAAATGGCGGGCAAACTCAAGGCGATGGCGATACTTGAACCAGGCGCCCCGGCGCCCCTGGCCGAACACATCGCGGCGTCGACTCTGTTCACCGATCTGCTTTTCGCGGGCGACGAAGCTGTACTCGCCGCACCAGAACCCGCGCCAGCGCACCTCTATATGCGCACAGCGTGGCACTATGCCCGCGGGACGGTTTTTGCCCGGCAGGGCAATCTCGAAGCGGCAAAAACAGAGCTTGGCCAGCTTAGGTCGCTGACCGGAGAGGCCGGATTTGCTGACTATGATGCGGTCTATTTTGCGCCCCTATCCGGCATTCAGGAAGTCGCCCTCCTCACACTCGAGGGACGCGTGCTGGCGGCGGAAGGGAATCTGGACGGCGCGATTGACCGACTTGAATCTGCCGCTGCGGCGGAATCCCAGCTGCCCTATTTTGAGCCGACCTGGTGGTATTATCCGACACGCCAAACCCTGGGCATGTTGCTCTTGCAGGACGGTCAATATGACCGGGCCGAGCGGGAGTTCTACAAAACGCTGATCAAGGCACCGAATAATGCCTATGCGCTGTACGGCTTGGCTGAAACGTTCGGCGCCAAGGGGGATGCGCGATCCGAAGCCTATGCACGTAGCCTCTTCGATGAGGCGTGGATGGGGGGAGACGACCGCGAACCGGTGCTCACGGATCTGTAGCCTTCATCTACCCGTTGCAGTTCTGCGTTTCGCCCATGACGCCGATCAGCTTTACGCGACCAGTCTCATTGTCGACGTCGAAATAGATGTCG
>JANSXJ010000427.1 GCA_024743015.1 Hyphomonas sp.
CGCACCTGACCGACGCGGACTATGATGCGCTGCGAAAGCGCAATCTCGCCATTGAGGCGGCATTTCCGCATCTGAAACGCTCCGATAGTCCGAGCGATGCCGTCGGCGCGGTTGTGAAAGACGGTTTTGGCAAGATCGAGCACGGTGTGCCGATGCTGTCGCTCGACAATGCGTTCAGCGATGAGGATGTGTATGAATTCGTCGCGCGTGTGAGGCGGTTTCTTGGTCTGCCGGAAGATCAGCGTGTCGACATCACCGCTGAACCCAAGATTGATGGGCTCTCGCTCAGCCTGACCTATGAGAATGGGATCTTGCAAAAAGCGGCCACACGCGGAGATGGCAGGGTCGGTGAAGACGTCACTGCAAACGCCCGCACGCTGGATGATGTGCCGGACCAGCTTTTAGGTGATGGGTGGCCGAGCAAAATTGAAATCCGCGGCGAAGTCTATATTGGCTCTGACGATTTCGCGGCGCTCAATACAGCGGAAGAGGCGGCTGGCCGTAAGACCTATATGAACCCGCGCAACGCCGCCGCCGGAGGGCTTCGTCAGAAAGACCCGGCGGTCACGGCGAAGCGTCCGCTCAAATTCTTTGCGTATGCCTGGGGCGAAATCTCGGAAGCGTTCGCAGAGACCCAGCACGGCGCGGTTGCGGCCTTGGCCAAGTGGGGCTTCCAGACCAATGACCTGTTCGAAACGCATGACAGTGTCGATGGATTGTTAGCCGCCTATAGGGACATGATAGAGCGCCGCGCAGCTCTGGGATACGATATTGATGGCGTGGTCTATAAGGTCGATCGGTTGGACTGGCAGGAGCGCCTGGGTTTTGTCAGTCGCGCGCCGCGCTGGGCGATCGCACACAAGTTTCCAGCCGAAAAAGCGATCACGACGATTGAGGCTATCGACATCCAGGTCGGACGAACCGGATCGCTTACGCCTGTTGCGAGGTTGAAGCCGATCACAGTGGGCGGCGTCGTTGTTTCCAATGCAACCCTGCACAATGAAGAAGAGATCGAGCGTCTCGATGTGCGCGTCGGCGATCAGGTGGAGATCCAGCGTGCGGGCGATGTAATTCCGCAAGTCTTGCGCGTGACGGACCCCGATCGCTCCGACCGCAATGAAGCTTTCGAAATGCCGCACGTCTGCCCGGAATGTGGTTCCGAAGCCGTGCGAGAGATTGACGATAAAGGCAAAGAAGATGTGCGCCGACGGTGTACGGGTGGCCTGATTTGTCCGGCCCAGGCAGTTGAGCGGCTGAAACACTTCGTTTCACGCAAGGCACTAGATATTGATGGCCTGGGGGCCAAACAGATCGAGCTCTTTCACGAGCGCGGCATCGTTCAGGCTCCGCAGCACATCTTCCAGCTGGAGCGCCGTGTCGCAGAAGCAGGGTTTGAGCCATTGTCGCAATGGGAGGGTTTTGGTGAGGTCTCTGCTGCAAAACTATTTGCTGCGATCGACGAGAAGCGCGAGGCGCCATTTGGCCGCTTTCTCAACGGATTGGGCATCCGCCATGTGGGTCAAACCACTTCGGACCTCTTTTCCAGGACCTTTGTGAAATGGGACGAATTCTGGCGCACTGTGGAAGCTGCGCGGGACCATCCAGGCGGTGTCGAAGAACAGGCGCTGACATCGATTGACGGAATTGGCGGTGCAGCCGTCGGGTCGCTGAAAGCCTTCGCCAGCGAACCGCACAATCAGGAGATGATGGCGGAATTGCTGCGTGAGATGAGCATACTCGACGGAGAGGCTCCGGCGAGTGAGAGCCCGGTCGCAGGAAAGACCGTCGTCTTCACCGGCTCGCTGGAAGCGATGACCCGGGATGAAGCGAAAGCCCGCGCGACGTCGCTTGGAGCAAAAGTGTCCGGGTCTGTCTCTGGTCGGACCGATATATTGGTCGCCGGGCCTGGCGCTGGGTCGAAACTCAAAAAGGCGCAGGAGCTCGGTGTCACCGTGATGACCGAGGCTGAATGGATCGACCTGGTGAGCGGCCTCTAAAGCGGCGTGCAAGCTTGTTCGAGCCAGTCCCTGGCATCGCCGTCGACGAGATCGGCAATCTCAGTCAGCACGCGCTGGTGATAATCATCCACCCAGTCACGCTCTTCAGATGTGAGGAGGGTCGTATCGATCAGGTTCTTTGCGAGCGGAGCGAAGGTCAGACACTCAAAGCCGAGCATTGGGCGGTCACCGCCTTCAATCTCCTCCGGAGGGGTCACGTATTGCAGGTTCTCGATGCGGATCCCATAGGCGCCCTCCTTGTAGAAACCCGGCTCGTTCGAAACGATCATGCCGGGCATCAGCGGGGTGGCGTTCCAGGCTTTCGCGATCCGTTGCGGGCCTTCATGAACGCCCAGATAGACCCCAACTCCGTGGCCGGTGCCGTGATCATAATCGAGCCCAGCCTGCCACAATGCGTGACGTGCCAGGGCATCAAGATGTGTGCCCGTGGTTCCGGCTGGAAAGCGCACGCGGTCCATCGCGATATGGCCTTTCAGAACGAGCGTATTGTGTCGGCGCATCTCATCGCATGGAGCGCCGATCGCAACGGTGCGCGTGATGTCGGTCGTGCCGTCTGGGTACTGGCCGCCACTGTCGACGAGATACAGCGTTCCGCGTTCAAGCACGCGGTTGGAGGCGGATGAAACGCGATAATGTGGCAGCGCGCCGTTCGGGCCCGCGCCAGAGATCGTCTCGAACGACATGTCCTTCATGCTGGGATCAACCGTTCGGAAATTGAGCAGTTTCAGGGCCGCATCGATTTCCGTGACCTTGCCGGACTGCGCCTCTGTATCGAGCCAGTGCAGGAACCGAACGATCGCGGCACCGTCTCGTCTGTGAGCCGCGGCGGTACCGCTGAGCTCCGTGGCATTCTTGCACGCCTTTGGCAGCAGGACGGGGTCTTGTTGACGCAGTATAGTCGCGCCAGCAGTCTCCAGGGTCTGGAAAAACCAGGCGGAGGCGAGATTCGGATCGAGACTGACGGTCTGGCCTTTCAGGCCTGCGAGATCGTCCTCGAGCGCCGTAAGCGGCGATAGCGTTACCTGATTGCCGAGATGCGCTCGCAAGCCATCAGTTTCTTTGGCCGGATCCATGAACAGCGTGGCGCTGCCATCCTTGCGTAAAATCGCGCGGGAGAGTGGTAGCGGGGAGCAAGATACGTCGCCGCCGCGAATGTTGAACAGCC
>JANSXJ010000372.1 GCA_024743015.1 Hyphomonas sp.
ATGCTAGATCCGAAAACGATGCCGCACGTCGCAGATATTCCGCGCGTTCAAAGCCAACAGCGCGGCGGCGAAGTCGCGTTCTGGTGCAAAGGCGAAGAAACCACTTTTGGCGAGCTGGACACGCGCGCCAACCAGGTCGCGAACGGCCTGACTGCGCTCGGCGTCGGGCCAAACCAGCGGGTCGGCTACCTCGCGAAGAACACAGCGCTCTATTACGAGATGCTGTATGGCGCAGCGAAGATCCGGGCCGTGATGAATGCCGTCAACACGCGGCTTGCCGCCCCCGAAGTGCAATTCATTCTTTCCGACGCCCAGGTTTCTGTCCTGTTTGTTGGGCCGGAATGGTTCGACATGGTCGACCAGATCAAAGACGAATGCCCGCATCTGCAGCATGTCATCTCGGTCGAAGGCGAACGCGAGGGCTGGCCCGAATACACATCCTGGCGAGACGCTCAGGACGCGTCCGCGCCCGACGTGAAGACAGAAGACGGCGACGATGTCATCCAGCTCTACACCTCCGGCACCACGGGACTGCCCAAGGGCGTGATGCTGACCAATGCCAACTATAAGGCCTTCATGGAACAGGCAGGAATGCTTGAATGGGCAGGCTATGATGCTGGCGAGGTCGTGATGAATGCCATGCCGCTCTTCCACGTGGCAGGCGTCAATGCAGGCATGCTGGCAACGGCCCAGGGCGCGAAATCCGTCGTCCTGCCGGAGATCAATCCAGCAGAGATCCTTGACCTGATTGAAAGCCAGAAAATCAATCATGCTTTCTGGGTGCCCGCGGTTATTTTAATGCTTTCGCAATTGCCGGATTTTCGGGAGCGGGACTATTCCACTCTCAAACAGGTTTTCTACGGCGCTTCGCCAATCACCGAAGACCTGCTCAAACTGGCGGTTGAGGTGATGGGCGCGCGGTTCACGCAGCTCTACGGTCTGACCGAAACGGTCGGCGGCGGCACCTATCTTCCACCTGAAGCGCATGATCCAAGCTGGGGCAAGCTGCGCTCGTGCGGCGTGCCGTATCCGAAGACGATCATCCGATGCGTTGATGCGCATGGCGAGCCCGTCCCGACCGGCGAAGTCGGCGAAATCGTGATTCAGTCTGACTTTGTCATGAAAGGCTATTGGAACCGTCCTGAAGCGACCGCAGAAGCAATCCGAAATGGCTTCTTCCATACGGGCGACGCTGGTTATTTCGATGAAGAAGGCTTCCTGTTCATCCATGACCGGGTCAAGGACATGATCGTATCGGGCGGTGAGAATGTTTACCCGGCCGAGGTCGAGAACGGCATTTTCGGTCATCCGGACGTTGCCGATGTCGCGGTCATTGGCATCCCGGACGAGAAATGGGGCGAAGCGGTCAAGGCCATTGTCGTCGCCAAGGAGGGGACGAACCCATCGCCAGAGAGTATCATCGCCTGGGCGAAGGAACGGATCGCTGGTTATAAGTGTCCGAAATCGGTCGACTTCATTGACGCGCTGCCCCGCAATCCCTCCGGCAAGATTTTGCGCAAGGACCTGCGCGAGCCCTATTGGCAAGGCCAGGAACGCCGGGTCGGTGGCTAACCGGGATGATGGACGACGCCCACGGCGTTCATGACTATGTCTATGACGCCCGTAATGCTGATATTCTGGTTTCGATAAATGGCGAGCTGAAGCACCGCGATGAAGCGACCGTTTCGGTCTTTGAGAGCGGCTATCTGCTCGGGGATGGTGTTTGGGAAGGGATGCGCGTTCATGCTGGCGGCGTGGCGTTCCTGAGTGAGCATTTGAAGCGTCTCTATGCTGGGGCCAAGACCATCGACATGGATATCGGCCTGTCTCCGGCTGAGCTGACCCAGCGGCTGTTCGACTGCCTGAAAGCGCAGGACATGTCGGATGGTGTTCACATCCGCATGATGGTGACCCGCGGTGTTAAGAAGACGCCCTATCAAGGGCCGCGCTTCACGATCACGCCGCCAACCGTGGTGATCATCCCGGAATATAAAGCGCCTGTGCCGGAGATCCGAGCGAAAGGCGTCAGCTTGTTTACGGCTCATGTTCGGCGGACGGGTCCAGCAGAACAGGATCAGAAACTGAATTCACATTCAAAGCTGAATTGTATTCTGGCCTGTATTCAGGCTGACAAAGCCGGTGCCGACGAGGCCTTGATGCTGGATCCGGACGGCTTCGTTGCGACCTGCAACTCGACCCATTTCTTCATTGTGCGCGACGGCGAGGTCTGGACCAGCCCGCCCGAATATTGTCTCGGTGGAATTACCCGCGGGAATATCATCCGCGTGTGCCGGGAGAATGATATTCCCGTCTTCGAAAAGCGGTTCTCGCTGTTTGATGTCTACTCCTCAGACGAGGCGTTCATCACTGGAACGTTCGCGGGGACGACACCGGTTCGCGAAGTGGACGGTCGAGTTTTGCCGAACCTGGATGGTCCCCTCACGCAGCGCCTCTCAGACCTCTACAAACAGTTGGTCAATAACAGCCTGACGCCGATCTCATGAAGTCAGAGCCACTCCGCATCGCTATGTGGTCAGGCCCGCGAAACATGTCGACCACCATGATGCGCAGCTTCGGCGCGCGCGCTGACACTGTCTGCGTCGACGAGCCTTTCTATGCGGCTTACCTGAAGCTGACCGGATTAAAGCACCCGATGTCGGAAGAGATCTTTGCCAGCCAGAGCAGCGACCCGGGCTGTGTCGCGGCCGATATGGCCAACAGTCCCGACCCCGAAGCGCGCGTTTTCTATCAAAAGCACATGACCCATCACATGGTGGCTGAGATCCCGCGCGACTGGATGGCCGCGTGCCGCAATGTGTTCCTGATCCGTCATCCGGCGCGGGTCATTCCATCCTATGCCCGCAAGATGGACGAGGTCAGCCTGGAGGCGATCGGTTTTCCGCAACAGCTCAGTCTGTTCGAGCAGGCAACGCGTTTGGAAGGACGGACGCCGCTGGTCATCGACAGCACGGATATCCTGCGCGACCCGCCAGCCATGCTGGAAGCCTTGTGCGCAGCGCTGGATCTCGCATGGACTGAGGATATGTTGAGCTGGGCGGCTGGTGCAAAGCCCGAAGACGGTGCGTGGGCCTCACACTGGTACGATGCCGTCTGGCGCTCAACCGGCTTCGGCCCGGCGCCGGGCGCGCGACCGCGCGTATCGGAAAAGCTGCGACACGTGTATGAACCAGCGTTGGAGATCTACGAGACGCTCGCAACACATCGCCTGCGTCTGAGTGCCTGAGGGGTGTTTGAGTCGCAGGCCTAGGGCGCCGTGCGGCTTGGTTGCCCTAAACCAGCCGCTCTCAAAGTGTGCTTTGTGTCAGGAGGAGACAAAAGTCCCATCGATTGGATTGCGATCCCGCTCTGCCAACGCAAGTTGGCATCCATGGCGGCTGGCTGATCTGTCTCAACCGCGATGGATCCTGACTTTCGTCAGGAATGCGGTTTCGGGGATCGTGAGTTGCATTCTCCCTCACGCGTCCCGAAGTCCGCCAGTCCCTGCGGAGGCAGGGACCCAGGGACCACATGCGCGACAAAACAACAGGCACTGATTGTCCATGGAAACCTGCCTTCGCAGGTGTCGGCGGGAGAGTGGTGCGTTTCCCAGAAGCCCGTCTCGTCCTTCGACACGCTCAGGATGAGGCTTGGCCACAAGGACCACTCATCCCCGAAAAGCGCACAGGACCGGAAACGCCGTCTATGGTGCTCGTATCCCGTCGACCTAGAGACTAGGTGGG
>JANSXJ010000132.1 GCA_024743015.1 Hyphomonas sp.
AGATGGCGGTTTCCAGCGCCAGCGGATTGGTCAGATCAACGTGAGTCACGGTGATCCCGAAACGGCTCAGGCCATGCTGGAAGAATGAGAAGGTGCAGCCATACAGCGTTTTGTCCGTGATCAGCTCGTCGCCCGCGCGCAGGAAGCTCCAGAGCACAGACGTAATCGCGCCCATCCCGGACGCCATCGCCACGGCAGCCTCGCCGCCCTCAAGAGAGGCCATCCGCTGCTCGAGCAAGTCTGTCGTCGGATTGGAGATCCGCGTGTAGATGTGACCCGGCGCTTCGCCAGCGAACCGTGCGCCGCCATCTTCGGCGGTTTCAAACGCAAAGGTTGAGGTCAGGTGCAGAGGTGGCGTCAGTGCCCCTTCGGCGCTCATCGGGTCATAACCGTGATGGATCGCTCGGGTGGAAAAGCCTTTTGTCTTATCGTCGTGCATGAGAATCTCCGTCTGTGGAGAGTTTACCTCACTTCGCTCCGCAGGAGTTTGCGAAATGGCAAGTAATATGCTTGTATATTGGCAGAAACTGCCAAGGATACTTCTATGGATGGCAAGGATCGACAGATTTTGCGCGAGTTACAAGGCGATGGCCGCCTGACCAATCAGGAATTGTCGGAGCGGGTGAACCTGTCTCCCAGCCCTTGCCTGCGCCGGGTTCGACTGTTGGAAGAGCAGGGCGTAATCCGCGGTTACACGGCCCTTGTTGACCAGAAAGCCTGGGGATTGCCCGTCACGGTTTTCATCCGCATCAAGCTCGAACGTCACAGCGACGACGCGGTGAACGCGTTCGAACAAGCCATCACCGCGATGCCACAAGTCATGGATTGCTGGCTGATGACCGGTCGATCCGACTATTTGCTCCGCGTGATCGCCTCCGACCTGGACGATTACGAACATTTTGTCCGCCGCGAGCTGCAAAGGGTCCCAGGCATTGCCAGCATCGATACCAGCTTCGCTTATGGCAGTGTCAAGCACGCGCAAGTGCTGCCGGATGCTTGAAGCCGTGAGCAAACGTCCGCTTTGATGCCGAGAGGGCCCTTAGCGAGTATCCGACTTGTGCTGATTCTTGATGCCGACAACCGCCAGTGTGATCAGAACGGATAGAACGGCCCACACGATGGCGATCACTACACTTAAGGGTAACACCGTCGATAACAGAGAGGGACCGGTGCCGGTAACAAATTCCTGATAGAGCGTATACAGGATCAGAATGAGTTCTAACGCACCCACGCCCCATAAGAAGATTGGCTGAAAAGTCTCAGTGAATTGGGCTTCGAAGTCTTGCGGGATTTTCATAGGAGTAGCGATATCCCACCCGTTTTAATCAAGGCAAGAGCGCCCAGGGTGATTCAGTCTGAAAAATCGGCAGTGTTTGATCCGTTCGGATGATCGGGCGTTTATAGCTTCCATCAAGCCGAACTCTCTGTCTTGCGTTCCGCTTGCCACCGGGCGCGGATTTCCTCTGTACGGTTATGCTGGCCGTCCGGGCTCCAGCCGGGAGCGTTGATGGCGCGTTTCAGCCAGGTGAGGGGGCGCAATCCATCCGATGCGCAATCGCTGACCAGGGCTGCGAACTCATGGAACGCGACGATCACGGGATTGTACGAGTTCAGCGGTTTGACGATGCCATAGTCTGGTTTGTCGTCCTCGCGCTCTGGAATGAAGGAGCCGAACATCTTGTCCCAGGTGATGAAGACACCGGCATAATTGGCATCCAGATAACGCGGATTGGTCGCGTGGTGGACACGGTGATGGCTTGGTGTGTTGAAGATCGCTTCGAACCAGCGCGGGCATTTATCGATCGCTTCGGTGTGGATCCAGAACTGGTAGACCAGATTGATCCCGCCAGCGATGCCGATCAGGGCCGGGTGAAAGCCGAGCAGAACGAGCGACCATCCGACGACAATGAGGCCGGTAAACGGGCCATACCAGGGCTGCCGAAGCGCTGTCGTCAAGTTGTAGTGTTTGCTCGAGTGATGCGTGACATGCTCCATCCAGAACCAGCGTATGCGATGCGCAAAGCGGTGCTTCCAGTAATAGACGAAATCATACAGCACAAAGACGATCACAAAGCTCCACCATGTGGTCGGGACGGTCATGATCCGGTACGGCCAGACCAGCATCATGATCCAT
Organism: Hyphomonas sp.; assembly: GCA_024743015.1. Classification (GTDB taxonomy): domain Bacteria; phylum Pseudomonadota; class Alphaproteobacteria; order Caulobacterales; family Hyphomonadaceae; genus Henriciella. The sequence continues at coordinate 2,135 of JANSXJ010000132.1, forward strand.
AATGCGGCGACGCCGGTCAGAGTGCCGATAATGGCATTTCCGAGTCCCATGACCATGCTGGTCACGGCGTCGGCGGTTTCGTAGCGGCCTTTGGCGCGACCTGATTTCACCGCCCACCATTCGACGATCACCGAAAGCACAAAAAAGGGCGCGAACAGCGCTTCAATAGGGATGTCAGCGGGCATCGGGCTATGCAGTGGCTTTCTGTTTGGCGTCAGCCCGGATCATATCGCATGCTTTCTCGGCAATGGCGATGGTCGGCGCGTTGGTGTTGCCGCTGACGAGGCGCGGCATGACCGAGGCATCGACGACGCGGAGGTTTTCGACGCCGCGCACTCTCAGCTGATCGTCAACGACCCCCATCGGGTCACTGTCTGGAGCCATCTTGCAGGTTCCGACGGGGTGATAGATTGTGCCGCCGGTCTCGCGTGCAAACTCGAGCAGCTCTTCATCGCTCTGCAAGGCTTCGCCCGGCTCAAGCTCGTGTTCGATATATTGCGCGAGTGGGTCTTGCTGTGCCAGTTCGCGGGCCCATCGGAGGCCGGCCACTGCGGTCTGCTGGTCCAGCGGATCGGAGAGATAGTTTGGCCGGATCGCCGGATGCACATCGTGAGCGGCAGACTTGATGTGGACGCTGCCCCGGCTTTCCGGACGCAGCTGGCAGGGTGCGATCGTGATGCCAGGCTGTTTCTCCAGCTCCATGTCGCCGCTCTCCGTCATCTTCTGCAGATCCATCGTTGCGGGCAGAATGTGATATTGTACGTCCGGCGTGGCGAGCTCGGGACGCGTTTTGATAAAGGCTGCAACATGCGCCGCCGAAAGTGTCAGCAAGCCTTTGCGCTGCGTGAGATATTTGAATACTTCGCCAATCATCGCCAGCCCGCGGGATTGCTGGTTTACCGATGGGCTGCCAGGTTTCATGCGATAGCGATTGCCGATGACGAAATGGTCCTGGAGGTTTTCTCCGACACCCGGCAGGGCCGATACAGTTTCGATGCCGAGCTCCTGGAGGCGCTGCGGGTCACCAATCCCGGAAAGCTCAAGCAATTGCGGGCTATTAATAGCACCTCCAGAAAGAATAACTTCCGCGCGGGCTTTTGCCGTATGGGTCTGGCCGTTCTGCGTGTACTCGACACCAATCGCGCGCTTGCCCTCGAACAGAACGCGGGCAGCAAGGGCCTTGGTTTCGATGTGAAGGTTCGGACGCTTCTTGGCTGGATTGAGATAGGCGACCGCCGCACTGCAGCGACGACCGTTTTTCACCGTCAGCTGATAATAAGCGACGCCTTCCTGATCTTCGCCATTCACATCGCGGTGCGGCAGGCCCATGGCTTTACCGGCTTCGATCACTGCGTCGGAAACCGGGTGCTTCTCGGTGACGTCGGACACGTTGAGAGGGCCATCTTTGGCGTGGCCGTCCATACCGTCGCGTTCCTGGTGCTGACTGCGCAGGAAATAGGGATGAAGATCATCATAGGTCCAGCCTCGCAGGCCAAGCTGCGCCCAGCCATCATAGTCCTGTCGTTGACCGCGAATGTAGAGCAAGCCATTGATCGAGGATGAGCCGCCGAGCACCTTGCCGCGCGGCCAGGTATGCACCCGGTCATGGGTGCCAGGGTCCGGCTCTGTTTCGTAGAGCCAATTGACCTTTGGGTCTTTCAGGGTTTGCGCGTACCCGACCGGGATATGGATCATCAGCGACGTATCCTTGCCGCCCGCTTCGAGGAGCAGGACCGATGACTTGCCATCCTCGGTCAAACGATTGGCGAGAACGCATCCAGCGCTGCCGGCGCCAACGATAATATAGTCAAATTCAGTCATGCTGCTGCTCTCAATGCTCTGGTTCCAGGCTTCGTTCAGCGTGAAAGATGACACAGGCGTCACCGATTCAAAAGGGGCAACGCTGCGTCACGCTTGACGGGCCCGTGTCAAAACCGCTTCCTGTCTTCAGACAAACCCTTGGGAGACCGCTATGAGCAGCCTCGGAACTTATGACGAAATCAAACTTGAGCAGGAGGGGCCGATTGCGATTCTGACGCTCCATCGGCCAGACAAGATGAACGCCTTCACCGGCAAGATGATGTACGAAATGATCGATGCGTTCGACAAGACCGATGCGAATGATGATATTCGGGCTGTAATCGTCACGGGCTCTGGGGATCGCGCTTTCTGTGCCGGCGCAGATCTGTCACAAGGCGCCAAGACGTTCGACTATGAAAAGCGCGCCGATACGGGCGAGACGGGTCGAACCAAGAAGATCGACATTCAGCGAGATGGCGGCGGACGTGTCACGCTTCGGATCTTTGACAGCCTGAAGCCGGTCATCGGCGCCATCAATGGCGCATCTGTCGGGATCGGCGTTACGATGCAGCTGCCAATGGACATTCGCATGGCGGCAGACACCGCGCGCTTCGGCTTCGTGTTCAATCGCCGCGGGATCAATCCGGAAGCAGCGTCGAGCTGGTTCCTGCCGCGCATTGTCGGCATCCAGCAGGCGCTGGAATGGTGCTATTCCGGACGCGTGTTCCCAGCAGAAGAAGCCCTCAAAGGCGGCCTGGTTCACTCAGTTCATCCTCAGGCAGATTTGCTCGACGCGGCAAAGGAGAAGGCCCTGGAAATCGCGCAGAACACTGCGGCGGTTTCTACGACTCTGACCCGGCACATGATGTGGCGCATGCTGGGCGCAAGCCATCCTATGGAGGCGCACATCGTCGACAGTGCTGCGATCTATTCCCGCGGCCAAACCGAAGATGCGCGTGAGGGTGTGATGAGCTTCCTGGAGAAACGCGACCCGGACTACCCGGTCAAAGTTTCTGATGGAATGCCGAGTTTCTTCCCGTGGTGGGACGACAAGGAATTCGAGTGGATTGGCGACTAGTCGCCAGCAAATTCAGGACGTCGCAGAGCGCAGATTTGCTATTCTCTGCGACGTCGCTATTTTGGGTATCATGAGTAAGAGTAAAGCAAGATCCAAGCGGGTTCTGGAAACCCGAAATACAACAGGCGCCGCAGCCGTTTACGCTCTGAGAGATCGCCATTGCAAATGGCCTCAAGGCGAACCTGGCAAAGCCGAGTTTCATTTTTGCGGAAAGCGGAGCCTGGAAGGCTCTCCCTATTGCGAAGCGCATCAGCAGATTTCGCTGCGCGCCTGAACGATCAGGTTACGGCTGCATCCAGCAGAAGGTAGGTTGCAAGACGCGGGCTCGCATTCTTGTTTGAGGCGTGCGTATTCTCAAGTGCGTTGAGGGCGTCTGACTCTTCCAGCGCGAGGAAATCCCGGGCAAGCGTCATCAGCTCGAGATTGCCGCGCAGGCGCTGGCGCACGCGTTCAACCTGACGCCCGGCGTGTTGCGAAATGGCGGTGCGACGGTGCTTGTCACCTTTGCGGGCGGCGAACGCGATCTTCTTCTTATCTTTCGGACGGAAGATTTCGTTCAGGCGGATCCCGGACTCCTGCAGCTGGCCAAGGATGGTTTCCGCGGTTTCCTCACGCGACAGGGTCGACCGCTCATCGCGCTCCATATCAGCTATGATTTCGCTCAGTGAGTTGCCAGAGGTTGGGCCAAGCACTTCCACCGCTTCGCCATCCTCGCCGTTCGAGTCCTCGAACACCTCTGCGTCATCAGAGGAAAGAAGGATATCAGCGCTGCCGATCTTGCCATTCGTTTCGGCAGGATCGTCCGCGTCATCGTCCTTCATCATAGCGCGTGCCATACGGTCGGCGCTCGCTTCGAACAGGTCTTCTTCGACGGCGCGGGAAGGGGACTGAACGACCTCCTCCTTTGCGGGTTCTTCCGAAGGCATGGGAATCGGCGCCGCTTCAGCGACAGGTTTCTTTTTCGGGGAGACGCTGACGCGTTCCTCCATGGATTGGGTCTTGTCGAACAAGGCCTGGCTGGCCGTACTGACGCGGCGCTCGGAAATGTCCATTTCGGCGCGGGCCGCCATCCCTGCAGCTCGCACGGCGGCCGCGGCTTGTTGGCCAGCTTCTTTCAGATCGGCCAGCGCGCGCGCGGCAGATTCTGAGGCTTCAAAAGTCTGTTTTTGAATTTGGCTGCTTGCGTCTTTGGCGCCGTCGAGCGCGACTTTCACCGATTCCATCAAGCGGTCGCCGGTTGTGCCAGCTGCGGCGGCTGCGAGTTCTCCGGCGCGGGCGGCGGTCTCTACCGTTTTGCGTGACTGCTCGAGTTTTTCTTCCATTCGGGCAATCGCAAACAGAAGCGTTTCGTTTCTTTCGCCGGCTTCAGCCGCGAGGGTATCCATCGCCGTGATCTTTTGGGCGAGACTGCGTCCGGTTTGATCGAGGCTGCTCAGGCGGCCTTGCAGGGCGTCTTCCGCCGCAGCGACTTCGCTGGCTGCCGCTTTTGCGGAAGCCACCATCAGTTCGGCTTGTTCGGGTATTGCTTCATTCAGCAGGTCGGTTTGCTCGCGAAGGTCCTTGGCCAATTGTTCAAGGCCCGTGCGTTCATTGCCAAGCCGTTCCGCTAAATCGCGTGCATTGTCGGCGCTGGCATAGGTGACGGACTCCAGTCTTTGTCGCTCATCGCCGATTTCTGCGGCCATGGCTTTCATTGCCGACAGGGCATGTCCCATGGATCGGTCAACCTCTGCGCTCGCTTTCGACATTTCGTCAGCAAACACTTTGGCGTCCTTGGCCATGGTTTCGGCGGGCAAGAGCAAACGTGCGGCAGCTTCCAGCACTACGGCGTTGGCAGCGGTTGAGCGCGCTTGTTCGCGCGCCATCATGCCGGCGAGCACCAGCATCAGGCCAGGTAAAATGATCGCGATCAGTCCTGCAATTATGAGGGCAGGCTGGGCTTGAGTGAGCGCCTCCGGACCCACCAAGGCAATTGTTCCAACAATTGCCGCGACCCACCAGAGGAAGGCGAGGGCAAGTCCGCCCCAGGCGAGATGGCCGGAAGTTTTCTGGGCTGCTTCGAGGCGCGCAACCGCGTCAGCAGGCTTCATATGCGGGGAATCGGATACTTCACTCATGATCATCATTATTAACTTGACTGCGGCAAAAATGCGAGGGTTTGGAGCATTTCATCCTTGTCATACTTGCAAAGCCTGAACCACGGGTGAACTTGTCCCAGGCAATCCGCGGGTAAGTATCAGTATTTAAAAGGATAAAGCGGCGTATTTGGATCGCTCTAGCGATACAGTTTTCGCGCGCCGCGCGTAAGCGTCACGAGAAAATTCGCTCCTTGGGCGAGCCGGCTCAGGTGACTTCTGACTCGACGAGTTTGGATTGAAAACTCATCTGAAGACCATCCGGTCCTTCCATCATGTAGATCCGTTCGCCATGGGCATCCATCGGGCCTTTCGGTTCGAGACCATTCATTCGCGCGTTCTCTGCGAACGCGTCTGCATCATCCACCACGACCTGAAGCATGGTCATGGCGTTGAACCCATCCATTTCCGGCCAAACCTCAACCCAGCTTGAGTCGCTCGCCGGGAAAACCGCACCCTGAAAGGAATCAGTCGCGCCCATGTCGCGTTCAGGCAGGCCCAATCCAGCTGCGCCAAGAAAGCTCGCGATCGCTTCGGCTTGCTTCGAAACGGTGCAGTAGCGAATTCCGAGGAGTTTCATATTCCAGTCCTTTTCAAGAGTTTTTCCGCCCATTGGCTAACCCGCACTCACGATACGATCGATCACCCAAACGGGTGATTTTCGTGAACGACTTACGCTATTCGAAAGATTGGCAGTTCTATCTGAGGCTGGTCAACACTTTCTGATTTCGGCATGAAGACCGGATGAAGCGATCCATACTGATCTATGCGGGGCTCCTCGCGGCTGCGGCGTTCGCGCTGCAATGGATCGAGTATCAGTACATGATCCGGTCATTTACGACTGAGTTCTACATCGTCTTGATCGGCATCGCGTTCACAGCCCTTGGTTTGTGGCTGGGGCGGACTTTGACGCCGGATCGCCGGGCGCCTGAGTTCGAGCTCAATGATGCGGCGCTTCGGTCGCTCGGAATCACCAAGCGTGAGCACGCCGTCCTGGAGCAGCTCGCGAGCGGGCAATCTAACAAGGAGATTGCCAGCGCATTGCATGTGTCTCTCAATACGGTGAAAACGCATATCGCCAAACTGTATGAGAAACTTGAGGTCAGTCAGCGCGTTCAGGCCGTGCAGAAAGCCAAGGATTTACATCTCATCCCTTGAGGTGATTTTTCGGTCATTCACGAAAATCACCCGATCGGGCGATGGATGGGACAAGGTGTTCAGGTCAGGTCTGGCAGCATGATTTGAACGAAAAGGAGGCAAACATGTTTCGAATTATGCTGGTCTATGGAGCCATTGCGGGCGTCGTCATTATCGGAGTGATGCTGGCGGGTATGGCGATGAGTAGCGGTGCCGGGTCTCAGGTGCAGGGCTATCTGACCATGCTGGTCGTGCTGTCCCTGATCTTCGTTGGAATAAAGCGGTATCGCGATAAGGACCTGGGCGGGGTGATCAAATTCCTCCCGGCTTTGGGGCTCGGCGTCGGGATCGCGGCTGTTGCCGGCGTCTTTTACGTTCTGTCCTGGGAAGCGAGCCTGCACATGACGGACTTTGCCTGGATCGAAGACTATAAGCATAGTGCGATTGCCGGTTATGAAGCGAAGGGTCTGACCGAGGATGAATTGGCCGAGAAAGTCGCGGCTTTGGAAGCGATGATGGCGAACTATACCAATCCGTTGGTCCGGGTTCCGATCACATTCCTGGAGATCTTCCCCGTTGGCTTGCTCGTTGCCCTCATCAGCGCGGCCTTGTTGCGCAACCCGAAAGTGCTGCCTGCCAGGGCGTGAAATTCGATCACTTTTTCAACATAAGACAGGCCCTCCGGCATGTGGGGGCTTGCTTTGTTGTGGTTGCAATGGTTTTCCGGGGGCACCCAAACTCGTTACGCTGCAGAAACGGGCATGGCTCGATTGACTCAGACGGGAATCGACCCATGTTCAGGCCGTTTGACCGCTCGGCTGCAGTGGCGAACACGGCACATAGAGAGGATCAACCATGGCTGCGCTGGACACTCACTCAAAAATCGACCTG
>JANSXJ010000489.1 GCA_024743015.1 Hyphomonas sp.
AACTTAATTTGTTGCGCGCTGGCAAGTACGTCGACCTGCAATCAGTCTCTGTACATTGTATACATACCATCGGTATGTTAAACGTCAACATCTGGTGGTTGGGTAATGGCAAAAAGATCGAAAGCAGATGCAGAAAAGACACGCGCACGGCTGATTGAAGTGGCCATGCACCTGTTTGGCACGCGCGGTTATGCCGATACGTCCATCGCCGACATTTGTGATGAGTTGGACATCACCAAGGGTGCGCTGTTTCATCATTTCAAAACCAAGGAAGCCCTGTTCCGAGAGGTCTGGACGCGTCTGCAAGTCGAAATGGACACCGAAGCGCGGCAGAAGGCGATCGCGGCACGCAGCCTGACGGATCCGTACGCAGCGTTCATGGCCGGATCACGGACCTATCTGAAATATGTTGCCCGGCAGGACTTTCAGCAGATCGTTCTGGTCGATGGACCTGCTGTTCTTGGCCAGAAAGGTTGGTATGAAAGCGACCACGATCTCGGTATTCAAAACGTCAGGGCTGGCGTCAGGTATTTATCCAAGAAGGGTCTGGTCGCGCCGGAGAATGTGGAGCCCATGGCCGTTCTGCTGCAAAGCGCACTGAACGGCGCTGGATTTGCGTTGCTGCAAGATCCAGACACTGCGACGGCCGAGCGGTTCTATTCGGCATTTGAGACGTTGGTGAAGAGCCTGCGCTAGGCGTCCATTAGGTCGGCGAAACGCTTAAACACGTAGAAGCTGTCTTGCGGACCGGGGCTCGCTTCGGGGTGGTGCTGCACCGAAATGATCGGTTTTCCCGCCACTTTCAGACCAGAATTGGTGCCGTCAAACAGGGACCGATGGCTTTCTTCGACGCCGTCCGGCAGGGTCGCGACATCCACCGTGAAGCCGTGATTCATAGAGACAATTTCGACTTTCCCGGTTGCGAGGTCCTTCACCGGGTGGTTTGCACCATGGTGGCCCTGGTCCATTTTCATTGTCTTCGCACCCAGCGTGAGTGCCAGCAATTGATGTCCGAGACAGATCCCGAGTAATGGCAGGCCGCTTTCCACCAGTGCCTTCAACATAGGACCGGCGCGTTCGAAGGTTGCAGCGGGGTCTCCCGGCCCGTTCGATAGGACAACGCCGTCCGGTTTGAGCGCGGTGATCGCCTCAAAAGACGCGTCACTACTGACGACAGTGGCGCGGATACCTACCTCGGCAAGGTTTCTCAGGATGTTCTTTTTTACACCGAAATCGACGACGATGACGTGCTTTTCGCCGCTGCTGGCGCCAGCAAAGCCTGTGCCCAGGGCCCACAGGCGCTCTGAGTGGTCGAAACTTGCGTCCGCATCGACATTTGCGGCCAGATCAGCCGCTTCCAGACCTTCCCAGGCCTGCGCGGCCTTAATCAAGGCCGCGGTGTCGATATTTCCGTCCGGGGCATACTGAATGGCACATTTCTGCATGCCCTTTTCGCGTATCAGGCGCGTGAGCGCTCGCGTATCAACACCGGACAGGCCGACAATCCCCTTTTTGGTGAGCCAGGCGTCAAAATGATCATCCGCGCGCCAGTTCGAGGGCGGCGTGATCGATTCGCGAAAAACTGTGCCCACAACGGCTCGAGCGGCGTTCTCGCTCGATTCTTCGTGGTCTTCGGGATTTGCGCCGACATTCCCGATATGTGGAAACGTGAAAAGAACCACCTGTTGCGCATAGGAGGGATCGGTCAGAATCTCCTGATACCCCGTCATTGCGGTGTTAAAGCAGAGTTCTCCTACTGCTATTCCGGCGGCCCCGGAGCCATTTCCCAGGAATACAGTCCCATCGGCCAGTGCAAGTGCGCCAGTCGCTTCGCTGGCAAATTTGGATTGATTTTTGTCCATCTTACACTTATCTCCGCGTCTTCGCTGGACTCTGGCAGTCCACTTTGCCTTAATGTTTTTTGGGCAAACGGGTGGCTGATAGAGTGTTGCGGGCCGAACCGTCAAGCGGATTCGGTTTATAAAAATGAGGCTTTTGAGGCGTCAATAATGGGTCAGATGGATCAAACCATCCACATCACACTTCGCAGTCGCATTGATGCGGCCCTGAATCGGGCTGAGTCTGAGGACTCGTGCAGCGTTGAAGCGCAAACATTGCGACTGGTTAAGTGTGCCATGGATGATCGGGATGTCATTGCGCGAAAGCGCGGTGAATGCTCGGGCTGTGACAATGAGGTGATCGAGGAACTGCTCGAAACCATGGCGGCGCAGCGCGAAGAATCGATCAAGCAGTTCGATGATGCGGGCCGCATTGCCGATGCGGAGCGCGAACGCGAAGAACTCGATGTGATCATGAGCTTTTTGCCCCAGCCGCTTTCCGGGGATGATTTGCAATCTGCAGCCGCGGAAGTCGTCTCGCAACTGCAGGCGAGCAAGTTGAAAGATGTTGGTCGCTGCATGACCGCGCTGCGGCAAAAATATCCGGGGCG